>DASZVM010000874.1:0-3445 GCA_035547295.1 Puia sp.
TCAAATGTCCGCTGATAATCTTCCAGGTAATCGATCACCTCCTGTCTGGAGGGGTACCGTGGTATGGTCTTCCCGAATTTTTTATAAGGAAGATTGGAAAGCCCTTTGCTCGTATGCAGATGCAGGCGATCGTAATGGTTATGCCATGGTGCGGCTACCCTATCCTGTTTTTCAAGAATAAGGTATTCAATTTTTTGTCTGTGCAGACAGGCTGCAACAGCCAGACCGGAGATGCTTGCACCTATGATCAATGTATGGGCGGCCTTTTCCTGCATGCGTTAAAAATACATTACTTTCGCTGTATGGACAGACGCAAATTCGTAAAGTCGACACTACTCTCCGGCCCCCTGCTGGCCGGAGTCCTTCCAACGGAAAACGCCACCGCAATGAGCAGCAAAAAGCAACAATGGTATGAGCTCAGGACCTATACATTTGCAAGCGATGCCCAGCGGCAGCTGACCATCGCTTTTCTGGAGGGGACATTTATCCCTGCCCTCAACCAGGTGGGGAGCAGGAATATAGGGGTATTTACCGAATATCAACCCCAGGGCCAGGGCAAGATGTTTGTTCTGATACCGTTTGATTCCCTGGATTCATATGCCGGGTTCAATGGCAAGCTGCCTTATGACGTTGCAGAAGCGGCCCGGCCTGCTTACGACCGTATAGAAAGCTCTCTGTTAAAGGCATTCCTGCACATGCCGCAGATGGAAATACCTGAGAGAAAAGAACGTCTGTTCGAATTGCGCTGTTATGAAAGTCCCGGCGAAACGGCCGGTCAGAAGAAAATAGAGATGTTCAATAAGGCCGGCGAGATAGATATTTTTAAAAAGATCGGCGCCCGTCCCGTATTCTTTGGCGAGACGGTCATCGGACTGCGGCGGCCCAATCTGACATATATGCTTTGTTTTGACAATATGGAGGGGCATGATGCGCGATGGAAGGCCTTCGGCAGTGATCCCGAATGGAAAAAGATCAGTTCCATCCCTGAATATTCGGATGCGAAACTGATCTCCAAAATTACCCGGACCTTTCTCTCTCCTACCAACTTTTCACAGATATGAAGCGACATGTTCTTTTTATCCTGATCCTGTTATCGGCATGCAGAACCAATCCGTATAAAGCGACCAACCGGGACTATAAAAGACAGTCCAGGCAATATGCCCGTCTTATTGACCAAACGCCGCTGGATGCGGGGGCAGATTCCATACCTCCGGCGCCCTATTGGGTGGGAACGACCAATTTCAATCTGCGCAAACCGAACTTTGTCATCATCCATCATACGGCTCAAAACAGCTGCCCCCAGACCTTACAGACCTTTACCATGACCAGGTCACAGGTGAGCGCCCACTATGTCATTTGCAAGGACGGAACTGTGTATCATATGCTGAACGACTATCTGAGAGCCTGGCAGGCAGGTGTCAGCAGATGGGGTAACGTAACGGATGTCAATTCCATATCTGTCGGGATCGAACTGGATAATAACGGGTTCGAGCCGTTCCCGGATACGCAGATCAATAGCCTGCTGCATCTTCTGACGAGGCTAAAGACCGCGTACAATATACCCGCCGCCAATTTTATCGGACATGGAGACATTGCTCCTACCCGGAAAGACGATCCCAACGCCTCATTTCCCTGGAAACAGCTGTCGGATAAAGGATTTGGTTTATGGTATGGAGATACCACCGGTGTTTGCGTTCCCCAGGAATTCAGCAGCCTGGTGGCTCTCCGGCTGGTGGGGTACGATATAAGGGACAGCAGTGCCGCGGCCCTTGCTTTTAAGCGTCATTTTGAGCAGGATACCACCCGCTGCTGGGGACAAGACGAGAAAAAGATCCTGTACGCTTTATACCAAAAATACCAGTAGATAGCTAACGTTTTGTCACATCATAGCTTTCATAATGAAGGACCTTCTCTTCAAATTCCAGGAGAAAGTGACAACAATCCTTTTCTTTCCGGCTCCATACCTTTATGGAGATATTACCCGGTGTCTCCCGGTATTCCCTTGTTCCGTCATTCAATAAAAAGTTCAGATAGCTGCCGGCATGTACGGTGAGGTCCTCCCGTGCCATATCCTTGTGATCATCCTTTTTTTAGAGCAATTTACGGCTCTGTCTGTCCATTCAGTATCCAGGAGAGGTTAAATTTATTGAACTCTATGGATTTATGGCTGCTGTCGGAATGGTGTACGTCCTCGTTATATTCTATAAGCGCGCCGACGCAATAATCGGAGGTTTTGACCATGCTGGAATAGCCTCCGTACACCACGGTGCTGGAAGTATAGTTACAGTTGACGGCATCGTACAGGGCCCTGCTTCTGGGCCAGGTGACCCCATCGTCATAGCTGATACGCACGGTCATATTGCACCGCTGGCCTGTCCCGTTGGGGTTCAGGAATATGATCCTTCTGTTTGGACTGTCCGTATTATATCGCAGCACGGACCCTTCGCATTTAGGATCGGGCAGCGCCGTCACCCAGGTAAAAGCCGGGAACCCGCCTGCAATGGAACCAACCGCTTTTCTTCTTGTTTTGGAGGAGTCCCATGAGGTAGTGCCGGGTCTGTCATTTCTCATCAGGCTGCCATTCATCAATTCGACGATGGTGCTTTCATCCGTCCCGCCGCCGATGGGGGCGGAAGTCCAGGTGTTGCCATGATCATCGCTATAGATATTTCTTCCCATGGCGGGCACGATCAATCTTCCCGGGTGATCATAGGCTGTCCTTATACCGATGCCCGGACCAACGCAATCCCATTTATAGGTGGTGGGTGTCAGGGTGCTTGTCCTGTCCACCGGGTCGGACCAGGTTATACCATCGTCATCGCTGTAGGAGGTATGGATCTTCCGGTCTCCCCAGGCTTTAAAATCCGAGAATTTATGTTTGGCGGAGTCGTTCCATTCCATAAAAAGCCATATGCGTCCGTTGGTGCCTACCGTGGGGTCGTATACGGCCGTTGGGTTACCCCAGGTCCCTGGACCTTTTCCTACGACCTCGCCCAGGGGGAGCCATGTAGCCCCATTGTCCGTCGATCGTTTGTAGACGACATTGATATCGCCATAATCGCTGGGGCTCCAGCGGCGGCCTTCTGCAAAAGCCACCAGTGTTCCATTCTTTGTCTTGATGATAGAGGGAATGCGAAAGGAATGATAGATGCTTTCATTTCCCCCGTTGAAGACCACTACCCGTTGGTGGACAGGCGCCGCCAGGGTCGCTGCGCGGGGGGCAGCAGGGCTACTACTGGTATCGACGGGTTTTTTTGAACAGGCCGCCGTGATCAGGGCAGCACAGAAGAGGATCGATCTCATAGCAAACAATTAGGTTTATTTGAGCTAATGTAGGACATAATAAATATAGACAACATTTGCGGAAATAAGAAATAAAAATGTCCTTCTAAGTGTTTACAGGGATAAATGTTCCGTCGCTTCCTGTGTATCGGTATCGAAGATG
>DASZVM010000875.1:0-8889 GCA_035547295.1 Puia sp.
ACCCTCGGCACGCCGTTGCCCACATCGCCCCGTTGATTGTACTGTGCGCGGGGATATTCGTTTGTGGGATTATTGGGTGTCCAGCGGTGGGCATATTCCGCAAACTGGTTGCCGTTGGGGTAGTAGCCTCCCGTGGTGGCAAAAGCCATGCGGTTCGCATTCAGCACGTCGTTGCCATAGCTCCACTGGAAGAATACATTCAGCGAAAAGCTTTTGTAGATAAAATTGTTGGAAAAGCCGCCCGTATGCAGGGGGAGCGGTGTGCCCAGCGCCGTCTGGTCCGCGGTGGTCACTGCCCCGTCCTTGTTGATGTCCCTGTATTTGGGGTCGCCGGGCTGTACGTTGGCGGAATAGGTGGGAACGCCGGGCTTCAGCGCATATTTGCCGTTGCCCATCAGGTTGAAGTCCTTGTATTGATAGACCCCGTCCCAGACGTACCCGTAAAACCGGCTGATGGGACCGTCCTTCGTAGCGATCCAGGCAGTGGTGCTGTTGCCGCCGGGCAGGTTGAGCAGGGTTTCCATGGTCTCGTAGCCGTCATAGAACTCGACGATCTTCCCCCTGTTGAAGCTGATGTTGAAGCTGCTGTTCCAGGTGAAGTTCCGGGTCTTGACATTCACCGTATTGATGGTCAGCTCGAACCCCCGGTTGTTGATCACGCCCGTATTCTGGTACTGGAGGTCTCCCTGGGTGCCGCTGTACCCTGTGACGTACGGTAATTGCCGCAGCAGGAGGAAATCTTTTGTCCGTTTGTTATAGTAATCCGCTTCCATGGAGATGCGGTCGTTAAAGAAGCTGAGGTTCAGCCCGACGTCCAGCTGCGTGGAAGTCTCCCAGCGCAGGTCCTCGTTGCCGTTGAAGAAGGGTACTGTGCCGCGGGTATAGACGTTATTGACGGGATAGCCGAATTGTCCGCCGCCGGCGATATTGGCCATATAGCTGAAATCGCCCACCCTGTTGTTGCCCACGCTGCCATAGCTCACTCTTATTTTTCCGTCCGTAAGGATCTTCCCTGCTTCTTTCATAAAAGGCTCCTCGGAGAACCGCCAGGCCACAGCGCCGGAAGGGAAATAGCCCCACTGCTTACCCTTTGCGAATTTGGAGGATCCGTCCGTCCGGGCGTTCACGGTAAAAAGATAGCGGTCGTTATAGATGTAGTTTGCCCTGGCCAGGAAGGAATACAGCTGCCAGCGGGTGCCGCCCGCGTAGGGGCTCATCGGGGTGCCTCCGCCGAGGCTTTGGATGCCCAGGTAGTCCGTGGACTGGGGTATGTTGATGGTCCGGAACCCGTATCCTTTGTTCTGCGCATACTGGTAGGTGAACCCCGTCATCGCGTTGAACACATGCCGGCTGCCGAACTTGGCGCGGTAGCTGAGTGTATTTTCGCTCAGGTAGTTGGTGTTCGTCTGGCTGTTGATGCCGCCGTTGATACCGCTGGTGTTGGCCACTGCGCCGGCGGCATTCTTGAACAGGTTGCCCTGTTGTGTCTGCGAGTTGTAAAAGTTCTCCGAAGTGACTTTCGTCACATTATAGCCGCCCGAGATGCGAAGCGTGAAATTTTTGAGGAAGCTGTATTCAAGGAATGCGTTCACCGTCCCTGTGCCGCTGGAGTTCTTGCGGTATTCATTCTCCGCCTGCACCAGGGGGTTGATCAGGTTATTGCCCAGGTTGGCCGTGGAAGTCCCGTTGTTGAAATCCGCCAGCGCCAGGCTGTCGATCAGCGAGTTGATGAGGTCCTGGTTACTGAAACCAGATACCGGCCGGTACTGCCACATGCCCTGCACGACGCCTCCGCTGAACCCTGCCGTCGGGACTGTACCGAATGCCGTGCTGTTGGCATATCCGGCCGTCAGGCCAAGTCTCGCGTGTTTGTATAAGCGCTGATCCAAAGAGAACTTCCCTTCCACCCGTTTGAGACCGGTGTTGATGATCACGCCCTTCTGATCGAGATAGGAGCCGTTCAGGGAATATTTCGTATCCTGGGTCCCGCCGCTGATGTTCAGGTTATGGTTTTGCTGTATGCCGGTGCGGAGCACCAGGTCCTGCCAGTCATAGCCTTTGACGGTCTTGTAATAGTCGAGGGTATAGGGGCGTTGTCCCGTCACCGGGTCGGCGGGGCCCAGGTAGATATCATGATAGGAGTTCACGGGCAGTGTGGGGCTGCTGCGGATGCTGTCGAACTCCAGCTGCAGCCTGACGAACTCATAGGGGTCCATCATCTTCATCGTCTTCACCGGCCGTTGCAGTCCGTAGGAATAATTATAGGTTATGCGGGGGGGACCCGGCGTTCCCCGCCGGGTAGTGATCAGGATGACGCCGTTGGCCCCGCGTGCGCCGTAAATGGCGATGGAGCTGGCGTCCTTCAGCACTTCCAGGGAGGCGATATCGTTCGGGTTGATGGAATTGATGTCCATGTTCTCGATGGGGAAGCCGTCCACGACAAATAAGGGGGAGGCGTCCTGTGTAACGGAGGCGCCCCGGACGGTGATCTGCGTTGCCGCGCCGGGTTGTCCATCCCGCGATTGTACGCTGACGCCGGCTATCCTGCCCGCCAGGGCCTGGTCGAAGGATGGCACAGGCGCTTTTTGCATGTCGGTCACATTGGCCTTGCCGACGGCGCCTGTAAGGTCCCGCCGGGTGGAAGTGCCATATCCGACCACTACCACTTCATCGAGGCCGTTGTTCTTTCGCGCCAGCAGCACTGTCAGGGGGCCGCCTTTCCCGGCGCGTTTTTCCTGCGTCGCATAGCTCACATGACTGATGACCAGCACCGGCGTCTTTACGGGAGATGTAATGGAAAAGCTGCCGTCGCTGCCTGTCATGACAGAGGGTCCTACCCCTTTCACCGTTACGGTGGCTCCTGCAAGGCCATCGCCATTGTCATCCATCACCCTCCCGCTGACCGTCGTCGATCCGGCGACAGCAGTGTCGGCGACAGGCTTTGGCGCCGCCTTCTTTTTCAGGATAATGAACTGGTCATTGATGACCCAATCCACCCCCCGCTCCTTTAACACATAATCCATCACGGAAGAAAGCCCGGCCCCGGTGAAATCCACTTTCAGCCGCTGCTTATCATCCAGGATACTGTTGTTGTAAAAGACGGTCAGTCCCGTCTGTTTTTTGATGGACTTGAATATCGAGGACAGTGACATATTCTGACCTACGATGGTCACCTTCCTGTCTGTCTGTGCCGTGGTTGTGAGCGCATGCACTGAGCACACTACGATGAGCAACGGCAAATACAATCGTTTTCGGGACAACTTCATTAGCTTCGGTTTTGTAAGATACTATAAGACAGTTTTACGTTGCATTCGGGTGAAGTCACGGCGTCTGTACCGGCGTGACCCCGTCGTCCAGGATAAGATTGCTTTCGGGCCGCAGACCAGGCGCCAGCTCCACCTGCTTTTCCACGTCCTTATAGTGATTGTTATGTATCAGCACATGGGAGGTATTGTCAGCCGCTCCTCCCAGCAAAATAGCTTTTTTTGCAGTAGTGATGCTGTTGTCCTCGATGATGGCATCCGTGACGGCATCATGGTCTGCCCCCGGCGAGGTCCGAATATAAGAAAAATCATACAGCGTGTTGCGCCTGACCAGCGTACCGATGTTCAGCCCCCCGCCGCCGGTGCCGATCAGATTGATATTCTGATAACCGCTGTGCCGGTCGTCCACGCCAAACCAATGACTGTAATTGCCTTCCCGGAGTGTACAGCCCACTATCTCCACATACCAGTTGGGCTGTTTGCCATGGTAAAGAAAAGATCCCCGGCTGACCACGCCATTACAGCGGAGCAGCTTCAGGCCCGCAATGACGACATTCTGCGCGGAGCCATACAGTTGGTAAGCGCCGCCATCGCTGGCTTCATTGTCGATAAAGAAAAGATTCTTCCTGATCGTCGTAATGCTGATGGTCGAACTTGCATCGGGATCAACAAGAAAAGGCTGGTCCAGGATAATGCTGTCCAGTGTATGATGGACGATACGGCGGTATTGTCCCGCGCCCTTGCCTTCGATGATGAATACGCCGCCCCCGACCCATTTGTCCGGCGTCCATTGATAGGTGCTCGCGTCCTTCGGCAGCATAAGCACCCTGCCGTCGATGCCGCCGATCTTCCCTGCATAAGCCCCGCCTCCCCCATCCAGGGTCATTACCTCCCTGTCGTTGGTATAGTCATAGGGGACGACGTTACGTGCTTCGTACAGGTCGTGGCTTTCGTCGATGGTGGCTGCATAGCCGTATCCGTCCGCCTGTTTGTAACAGTCCTCGAAGATGAGGCCCTTGGGATGGATGGCCATATAGGGCTGGTTGATACCCGTGGTCACCCGTTCGAAACGGCAGTGCTGGATGAATCCGCTGGCGGCGGAAAAAATATAGAACCCGTTGGAGTTGAATGCACAGTTCCGCACCTTCAGGTTCGGGCCCCGCAGGACGATGCCCGATTTGTTCCACCGGGTCTTCAGCTCCGCCTCCACCTTATCCCTGTTGGCCTTTACGTCGTACATGATCCCTCCCATCATCGGCGTTTGCCTGACGACGAGGTTTTCCAATGTGATGTTCCCCTGTTCTTTGGGCTCGCCTGTGCTCATGATGATGCCCCAGGCGCGGGTAGCCCAGATGTTGAGGTCTTTCACTCCGAAATGATGGGTGCCGCTAATGAGGCTGTTGGGCAATTCGCCGATGTCCCAGTTCAATGAGCTCCATACCAGTTGGGTCAGCGCTTTGGATTCGCCTTGCAGGGTCGTATAGGGAGGGATGATCAGTTCACCTGTCAGCACGTAGCGTCCCCGGGGGACATAGACGGTTCCGCCGCCGGCCGAGTCCGCCGCGTGCAGCGCTGTCCTGAATGCGGCCGTCTCATTGTTCAGGCCATCTCCTTTTGCGCCGTAGTCCTGCACGTTGAATGTCTTTTGCATGGTATTGGTGACAAGTTTTGTAGTCACCTTTATCTTCAGCGGTTCGCTCCAGGCCGTGGGTCCTCCCCATCCATTGTGATAGTATAAGGTATAATGGCCGGCTGGTACATCCGCCGGAATATTGATACTTACGGAATAATCGTCGAGCACGCGGTCCACCCTTGTATGTACTACGTGTTTTCCGTTGGCGGACACCAGCGCAACCTGTTCCCTGCCCGCTACGCCCCGCAGGTTCTTCCCCTGTATCCGCAGATAATCGCCCGCCACAGCCTGCAGGCCGCCCTCGCTGATAACCCAGTTGACCCGGGGGATGTTGAGATAAAAACCCATGTCCCGGCCTTTGATATCCTTTAGCCGGACGCTGTAGACACCTGACTGTTCATCCCGGGGAAGGATAAACTTCAGCGATTGCCTGTTCTGCAGCAGCCTGTGGACGATGGCCGGCCGCCCCGGTAGTTGCGGGTCTGTTCTCCTTTCTGTCCCATTTGCATCCATCAGTGCATCCGCCGCCGGCAGCGGGACATAAGCAGGTGCCTTGTCGTCCACCGGTTCGTCGGGAAGCCTGCCGACAAATATTTCTTTTATCTGGTCGATATATTCACCCCTGACCAGCACTGCATCGCCCGGCCTTGTCTCAGCCGTCGTCACCTGGAAGAGCCGGGGAATAAATCCATCTTTATTCTTTTGAGCTGTCAACCCTGTAGCATATAACAGGGACGCAAATATTACAGCCGGTTTTATATTATTTTTTACCATACTTCTCCAGATATGCAGGGATAGGTGTATCAAAATAATCCATCAAATAATTGTCCAGGTCCCCGTTGACAGGGTCCGTGATCCCCTCCACTTCAAGGTTGTCCAGACCGACGCTGACATTGGTAAACCTGAGCCCGATGTTGCCATAGGTCACAGGTTGCAGCGTATCCACTCCTTCCGCCACCATTCCGTCATCATAATATACTTCATAGTGCCTGTCCAGCAGCTTCACCTTCAGCCGGTGCCATTTGCCATCGAAATAATCAGGCAGCATCACCGTCCTGGAAAAAAGCCCCTGACCGGGTATGTTCTTCTCAAAGATCAGCCTGTTCCCGTTGCGGAAGGTGACGGCATAATATCGTTCCATTTTGCTGTAAACGGCAATGTCCTGGTGTCTCAAGAGGATGGTGCATTCGGACTTCGACTCATTGTTCTTATCAAAGAGGAGGCCGATGCTGAATTGATAATCCGTCCATTTTTTATCCCCCAGATAAAAGACCCCATCGCCCGTCTTTTTCCAGTACCTGCCGCCCCTGGGATCCACCGGCAGGTAGCCATATTCGATACCCTGCCATATAGGATTATTGACAGCCGCAGGGCTATTGGACAAGCTGCCGTCGTCGAAATTATCCTTCAGCAGCACATCTTTGGGCACCGGAGTTGTATCATGATAGTCCTGTACAGGAGGAATATAATTCTCTTTATAGCTGAACCTGTAGTTCGAAAAGATGGCCTTCGCCACCTTGCCCGCACCGGCGACCATGCCCGCCTGGAACTCTTCCCCGGAGCAGGCGTAAAAGCCGGTGAGCATTTCCATGCCCGCCGCAACCATCACCGGACTGCCTTTCATCCATTCATTCGATCGCTTGTACCATGGAGTAAAAGCATTCCCCTGACGGACCAGCTTTAATTCCAGGGGGAATGACAGTGTGGCCAGATGAATATAAGATGTCTGATCATCCTTTGTCTTCCGGTAGAACAGGAAGATCTCACCCGTCGCACTGGTTTCCAGGTGTACATTGGCCGCGCCCAAAGAGCTATCGCTGCGCATCATGATGCCTGCCGATCCCCCGTCGACCCTTCCGACCTTCACCGTCACGGACAGGCTGGAACAATCGTCGTATGGGAATGGGCGCACCTGGTAAGCAAAACTATAATGGTCGGAATCGAAAAAGCAGTGCCGCGTGTACCGTGTGGAAATGGAGATCGTGTTTGTCCCATAAATCACCGTCCCGCCAGCATGCAGACCGAAGTTCGAAAACCGCCAGTCTGCTACGGTGCCGGCTTCGCCCTTTGTGCCCGGGGCAACGGACATCATACAGAAAATAAAAAGGGCATGATAGCCTGATGGAAAAAGCTTCATGCCCTATTGACGGTTTTTAGAGGATATCGGGTGAATCAATATTTTACTTCGAACGGGATCGTCACCGTATTGCCGGCGCCGGGCGCTGCTGACAGACTGATCGTAAAGCCGCCGGCAGTCCTTACGCTGATATAAGCCGTTCCTGTATAGGCGCCGATAGCTCCGGCTGTTATGGATGGTATGCCTAATGAAATGGAGGCCGTGGCAGGCAGCAAAAAGTTCCCTGCGCTGATCTCCGTCACATCCGCGCTCTTGAACTGTGCAGAGGTGATATTTGCCGAGGTGGCTGTATCGCTGATGGTGATAGCGCCGGCATACCCACTGGCCCTTTCGATCCGTATGGACCTTACCGCTATATTATCCCACAATGAGATATTCGCATTCGCTCTGAACCATGCCGAAAAATCCGTAAGGGGAAATGTCGCAGGAATGGCAAAACCCGTGATCGCATATTGCCTGTCTTCATTCAGCGGGATATTCGACAGGTCCCATCTGCCTACCAGGTTCGTGCCGCCATTGGTAGAGCATTGAATGCTAAGCCTGCCCGCAGCAGTCCCTGCGGCAAGCCTTCTCAATACCACCGTCGCTTTCATCGGCGTGGCATAGGGCGGCTGATTGTCGAACCGCACCTTTAGAGACACATTGTTGTCGCTGAAACTGCCGGCGTCAACAGTAGATTTGAAATATCCCCAGGCCGCGCCCAGCCGCTCATTGGACCCATTGGCGCCGATGAGCTGATTGTCTTTCACGCCCCTGGGATCGCCCACGATATAAATATCCGGGTTTGTCTCCCGGTATCTTTTTAAAGGGAATGGCCCCGTGTTCTCTTTGACAAAATCCCAGGTCACCGTGCCGTCCGATATACCTGTCCCTGTGCCGGTGGGCCCGCCGGTGGCGGCCGACGTACCAGCTGTGGTTACAATATATACATTCACCCCGTTTTGGACAATCTGGCCTACCGTATAGGCCGTCGATGGCTTCCAGCCCAAATATTCCGTAAAATAGGCGGTGGCAAAATCGCTGCCCTGTATATCCACCCGTTGAAAATCCGTACCTGGCAAGGAAAGTCCAGTACCGGCAGCTCCCGTGATGATCACCGGGTTGTCCCTGAATTGTGTCGCATTGGCGATAATCCTGTTGAAGGAGCCCGCTTCCACCAGTATTCCGTAAAGCGCCCTGCCATTACCGGAACCAGAAGCCGCTGCGCTGTTATAGATAAACCCGGCCTGAACGATGAGATCCTGTCTGTAAGGTGATTGATTGCCATCTTTATGCATCCATACCAGTGCCTTGGCCGTCTGCCCCGTATTGCTCCCATTATTGACTTCCAGTGCCGTGTCCTTCAGTATCACCCCGCCATCCGTGTCGATCATGACGCTATCGGCATCGGGGTTTACGATCAGGGGTTCGCAGGTTTCAATTACATTCCTGCCGCCGATGAACGAGCCCGTGGATTGCCCTGCCCGCACCTGCCGGGTATAAAAGGCAGCAACAGGCGGATTACCGTTGGCATTGATCCCCTGCTGCGTGGTCACATTGATAAGCCGGTTCATAAAACAGGCAATAAGCTTCACCCCTATCCGGCCGCCCCGCAACGAACATTTTTCTATCGTGCCCAGGTAGACGGGATCCCACCAGATGCAAGACTGTGTCGGGTCTTCGATCTCCTTCAACTGGATATTTACATTCCTGATAGTAGCCCGGAAACAGTTGGAATAAGTGCTGCTGTAGTAACGGATGCCCGTCAACGCC
Organism: Puia sp.; assembly: GCA_035547295.1. Taxonomy (GTDB): domain Bacteria; phylum Bacteroidota; class Bacteroidia; order Chitinophagales; family Chitinophagaceae; genus Puia. Next base: position 8,786 of record DASZVM010000875.1, read on the forward strand.
TGCCCGCAGTTGAGGGCCAGGTTCTCGATATTCGGTCCGGTACCTCCCGATGTCGCCGGCGCCGTGGCGGAGTCATAGTTCAGACAATGGATCTTCTCGGTGGC
>DASZVM010000876.1:0-4655 GCA_035547295.1 Puia sp.
CAATTTTATAGGAATTAGCGTGCTGCGTTTTTCGGCTACAAGTGGTCTTGTATAAGAACCCACTGACCAACCCATGAACCCGATCAAAACCGCCGCCGGCTGTCTTGCCGCATCTTTTATTTGCCTGTCCTTACAAGCTCAACCTCCCACCCGCTGGGTACTATCCTTTAACCCTTTTGGCCTTATAGAGCCGCCGGCAGCCATCGGACTGGGTGTGGGTTACCGTTTTAGCAGAAGAGTGGAACTCTGGTCGGAAACTTCCTTTCTTACCAATGGATATTTCCAGACGGAAGGCCCCCTCACGGGCATCCGTCAAATGTTGCAGACAAAGTATTTCATCAACAAGGACGGGAGCTTTTTTATGGCGGCGGAAGTGCGGTACAAAAGTTTCCAGTACAGGGACAAGGAGGATTTTTATAATCCCGCTACACAGGATAGCCTGAAGAGTTTTTCCAACTTCAGCCGTCATTACTTTTTTGGGGCGGGTTTGCACGTGGGAGGCCGGGAGCCTCTTACCAGGGACGGCAGGCTCATGGTGGAAATAACAGCCGGCCTGGGTGTCCGTAAAGTTTTTGTCGATAGAAAAGATGTTCCTCCGGGTTATGAATACAGGAATTTCCACCAGTCTCACGATCTCTCCGCCATTGATATTGCCCATGATATCGCACCGATGTATTTCCCGGGATCTATCCGGTTGATCTATTTATTTGGAAAACGTTTACGACCTTAGCGTATCACATGTCAAAACCATTCAGCACACAGGCGGCAGCCATCATGAGCTTTTACAAAGGACTGGCACCTTCATTTCACATGCCGGAAGGCATTGCGGTCATGAACCCTTTCCTCGATGCGCAGGCATGGCAGCTGGCAAAGACCTTTTACGAGAAATTTTATTCGGATACCCGGCCCCGGCACCTGATATTTGGGATCAACCCCGGCAGGTTCGGGGCGGGCGTCACCGGCGTACCTTTTACAGACCCCATCCGTCTGGAAGAAAAATGCGGGATACAGAGCAACCTGAAAAGATTGCCTGAGCTGTCCTCCCTGTTCATCTATGAAATGATCGATGCTTATGGAGGCGTAAAGGAATTTTATGGCGACTATTTCTTTACCGCTCTTTCACCCCTGGGGTTTACCTGGAACGGGAAGAACCTGAACTATTATGACGACAAGGTACTTCTAAAGGCGGCCGAACCATTCATCCTGGAATGTATCCGTCAGCAGCTGGATATGATCCGGACCACCACTGAACAATGCTATTGTCTTGGAGAAGGGGAAAATTACAAACAGTTCCGGCGGATCAATGAAAAACATGGGTTCTTCAAAGAGATCGTCCCATTGCCCCATCCCCGCTGGGTCATGCAATACAGGAGGAAACAGGTAAAGGAATATGCCGCGTTGTATGTAGAGAAATTAAGGACGCATTAGTGGATACGGTCGCCCCTTATCTCCTGTGACTCCATCACACCGGCCTCGTAGTCCAGCCATTCCTTCCACCTCCGGCGTACGGTCTCTTTGTCCAGATAGGTCTCGGCCAGCTCGATGAACAGGTGGTAATGACCTGCTTCACTTTCCATAAAACGGCGGTAGAACTGCCTTAGGTATTCATCTTCGAGCCCCTCGCTCAAACGTTTGAACCGCTCGCAGCTGCGAGCTTCGATGAGCGCAAATATCAGCAGCCTGTCCAGGAAACGCTGTTCCTCGGTGCCGCCTTTAACCTCGAATTCCATCAGTTTATTCACGTATAGGTCCTTCCGTTGCCGTCCCAGCTTTAACTCTCTTTTCTGCAGCTCGGCAAGCACCAGCCGGAAGTGGCCCCATTCTTCCGTAACGATGGGAGAGAGCTCCCGGACCAGCTTTTCCTTCCCGGAATAGCGCTGGATAAGGGATATACAGCTGGTGGCCGCTTTTTGCTCGCACCAGGCATGGTCGGTGAGTATATCCTCCAATGAAATACTTGCCAGGTCCACCCAGCGTGGGTCCGTAGGTAGCTGGAGACCAAGGATATTCTTCTGTTGGGACAGCGATTGCATATGACGAAATTATGTACTTTGCCGGAAATTGGAAACCTTTGAACGAAGACTTCCTCGATAGAAAGCTCCGGGAAAGAAAAGATCAGCACGCTTTTCGCCGGCTGCGGCTGCCGGATGGCAAAACAGATCTCTGTTCAAACGATTACCTGGGTATTGCCACCGGAGGTTTGATCGAAAAGGCACTGGCAAGGGCCGTCGTCACCCTGCCGGAGGTCCCTCATGGCAGCGGGGGGAGCCGTCTGCTGGCCGGCAATTATCCATTGATAGAAGAGACGGAGAAAGCGCTGGCCGGCTTTCACGGCGCGGAAGCGGGTCTTATCTTCAATTCGGGCTATGATGCCAACCTGGGGCTGCTGAGCTGTCTCCCCCAAAGGGGGGACACCATTCTTTATGACCAGTTGAGCCATGCATCCATCCGGGACGGGATACGCCTGTCCTTTGCCCGGGCCTTTCCTTTTGGACATAATGACCTGGCAGACCTGGAGAAGAAGCTGTCCACGGCTGAGGGCAACAAATTCGTAGTGACGGAATCCGTTTTTTCAATGGATGGGGACCAGGCGCCCCTGGCTGAGATGGCAGCTGTCTGCAGGCGTTATGATGCCCATCTTATCGTGGATGAAGCACATGCCACGGGTGTCATAGGTGAAAGAGGGGAAGGCCTGGTGCAGGTGTTGGGACTTCAGCAGGAATGCCTGGCCAGGGTGCATACTTTTGGCAAGGCTGTAGGCTGTCATGGGTCCGTTGTGCTGGGCAGCCACCAGCTGAGGGATTACCTGGTGAATTTTTGCCGGCCGTTCATTTATACCACGGCCTTGCCTGCATCCGCGGTAAACGCCATCCAAATGGCCTATAAGCTATTCCCTGCCATGCAGACAGAACGGCTACATCTGCAAATGCTGATCGGCAGATTCCGGCAGGCAAATCTTCGATTTCAAAAACTGCATAGCCTCACCCCTATCCAGGGGGTGGTGGTTCCGGGGAACCAGGCTGTAAAGACCCTTGCTCAGGAACTGCAGGCCGCGGGTCTGGATATCCGGCCGATCCTTTATCCTACGGTACCAAAGGGGAGCGAACGGCTGCGGATCGTCTTGCATGCATTCAATACGATGGAGGAGATGGAGAGGCTGACCGGAATGCTGGCGGGATAAAAAAATAAGCCGGCTCACCACTGAGACCGGCCTATTATCTACCTGAACCACCTGAACTAAGTTAAGATTAGGGTATCGGGGGGTGTTTGCGTTAGTAGGGCAGGGTTGTGAATGCAAATTTTGATAATCGTAAGGATATGTACAATACCATTTTGTGGTATTACCACCTAGTGGTAAAAAAATACTACTTTTAAGGTATGCGAATAATCCCTTTCTTGCTTTCATTGTTGATTACCGCCGCCCTTATCTTCTTTCTCGACAACCAATGGGGCAAGCTGCCGCCTCTCGGCAGATTTTTAAGTCCCCAGCATGGGTTCTGGCAGAATGCGGATCCAGTTAATAAGAGTTATGCCGCCGATCTCTCGTTGCCGGGGCTGAAAGACAGGGCCAGCGTTTATCTTGACGAGTATCTTATCCCCCATGTATATGCCAACAGCGAGGCGGATGCCTGTTATATCCAGGGGTACCTGCATGCGAAGTTCCGTCTCTGGCAGATGGAATTTCAAACTTTTGCCGCCGCGGGCAGGCTCAGTGAGGTATTAGGGGCAGGGGAAGATGACCGTATCCTAAAATACGACCGCAGCATGCGCAGGCTGGGTATGGTGGATGCCGCCGAAAAGGCTTTGGCGAAAATGGAAGAGGACTCGACAACCAGGAAGGACTGTGATGCATACACAGCCGGGGTCAACGACTATATCCGGAATATGAAGACGAGCGAGCTGCCCCTGGAGTACAAACTGCTGAATTACCGGCCGGAGCCATGGAACAATCTGAAGATCGCCCTTTTTGTAAAATATATGGCTTTTGATCTGGCGGGGGCCGACAACGATTTTGAGATGACGAATGCAAAAAGTATTTTCAGCAAGGAAGACCTTGCCAAGCTGTATCCTGCCGTCATCGACAGCGCGGACCCTATTATTCCCAGGGGAACGCGTTTTCTGCCGCCCGGTGTGGTGCCCAGGCCTCCGGCAACGGCAGACTCGCTGTATTTTTCCAACAGGGATACCCTTACAGCCAGGGAGATGAAGCCGGAAAAAAGCAATGGCAGCAACAACTGGGCCGTCAGCGGGAAAAAGACCCTCAAGGGCAGACCCATCCTTTGTAACGATCCGCATTTAAGCACCAATCTGCCGGCTATCTGGTACCAGATGCAGATAAGGACGCCGGCCTACAATGTCTACGGGGTGTCGTTCCCCGGAGCACCCTATATCGTCATCGGGTTTAACGACAGCTGCGCCTGGGGTGTTACGAATGCGGGCAGGGATGTACGTGATTATTACGCTATAAAATTCAAGGACAACACCCGGCAGGAATACTGGTTCAACAATGCCTGGAGGACGGTGGAACGCCAGAGGATAGACACTTTTAAGGTCAAGGGACAGCCGGATGTGTATGACACGGTGGCCTATACCGTTTTTGGTCCTGTCATGTATGACCCGAGCTTCAATGGTTTTGCCAATGCTACATCAGCCCA
>DASZVM010000877.1:0-4914 GCA_035547295.1 Puia sp.
CTGGATGAGCTTCTGGCCGCACAGCTGGACGGCGTTTCCGTTGCCGATAAGATCAATGACCAGGTAGCCAAGATTGGCGAGAAGGTCCAGCTCACCCGCTTTGAAAGAGTGGATGCTGACGGCGTAGCCGCTTATATCCACGGTTCTTACCGTATGGGCGTGCTGGTAGGTCTTACAAAGAACGCCCCCGCTGTGCTCGAAGCAGGCAAGGATCTTGCCATGCAGATCGCCGCGATGAATCCCGTAGCAGTTGACCCCGACAGCGTACCCGCCGATGTCGTTGCAAGGGAAAAAGCCATCGTTACCGAGCAGATCAAGAATGATCCCAAGATGGCCGGCAAGCCCGAGGAAATGATCGATAAGATCGCCGTTGGCAAGCTGAACGCTTTCTTCAAGGAAAATACCCTCACCGCACAGGCATTCGTAAAAGATGCTTCCAGGACGGTTGGCGATTACCTGAAAAGCGTAGACCCATCTGTGAAAGTAACCCAGTTCAAGAGAGTTCAACTCGGATAAAAAAAGGGAGGCGATAAAAGCCTCCTTTTGTTTTTATATTATATTTGTGCCCAATTAAGAATCATCCGACATGGTGCCTAAGTACAAGCGTATTCTGCTGAAATTATCCGGTGAAGCATTGATGGGAGATAAGAGTTTTGGATTTGACAACGCTGTCATCGCTCAATACGCAAAAGACATCAAAAGCATTGCAGAACTGGGTGTACAGGTGGCCATAGTCATCGGGGGCGGCAACATCTACCGCGGGATGAATGAGGCGGAGACAGGAATAGAAAGAGCCCATGGCGATTATATGGGAATGCTGGCCACCGTGATCAATGGAATGGCCATGCAGGCCGGACTGGAAAAAATAGGCGTATACACCCGGTTGCAAAGCGCCATTAAGATGGAACAGATCGCAGAGCCCTATATCCGGCGAAGGGCCATCCGGCACGTGGAAAAAGGCCGCGTTGTTATTTTTGGAGCCGGCACCGGTAATCCTTACTTCACCACCGATACGGCCGGTTCGCTCCGCGCCATCGAGATCAACGCAGAGGTTATCCTGAAAGGCACCAGGGTCGACGGTATCTATACCGCCGATCCGGAGAAAGATCCCACCGCCAGGAAGTTCAATACGATCACTTTTCAGGAGTGCATCTCCCAAAATCTCAGGGTAATGGATATGACAGCCTTCACCTTGTGCATGGAAAACCATCTGCCGATCATCGTATTTGATATGAACAAGCCGGGTAACCTGCTCCGCGTAGTAAGGGGAGAAAAGGTGGGCACCCTTGTAAAAGATTAATAATGTGACATTTATGGGCAATGTGCAAAACATTTGTATATCTGCTCAAAGCATAGTAATTTAATGGTTGGCACCGCCTTTACGGTGGCTTTTTACCGCTTCCCTCTCTTGTTGTCGTCGATACTCCCTTGAAAAACGTCCCTAAGTCTTTTTATTCATTCATCCCTGAAAGCCATAAGTGTATGCTTTTGTAATCTATAGCTCCGAACCGTTATGAACGCCTTAAACAACCTGGACATTATCTTAGGATTTCAGCTTACCATGGGTCTGCCTGAGATCATCATTTGTGAGCTGGGGGCCCTGATCCTCGGCTTTACCATCCATTTTTTCTGGAATTCGAAAAAAAGCCTTCGTATAAACGATCCTGCGCAGTCTTCCGGCATCAGCGAAAATGATAACTGGAAGCTGAAGTATTACAACGATATGGACATGCAGGAGCGGGCGCAGCAACAGTTGCGTGACAAGCTTAACCAGACACAGGAGAACGAACAGATCCTCACCATCGAGCTGGAGGAAACCCGTAAGGAAATAGAATCTTTACGCAGGGAGCTCGAAGAGGTACACACCGAGCTGGACGACGCGCAGTACCGGGTCTCCAAGGTCAATGAACAGCAGCAGCAGGCAGCAGCCTCTGCCGCGGCCATGGCAGCCGACCCCGCCAACGCCTATCTTTCCCAGCTGAAAGCCGCCCAGGAAAAACTGGTGGAGCATAACAGCAGCATTACCCGTCTGCTGGAGCAAACACAGCTATTGGGCGAGGCGGAAAGAAAGATCATGGACCTCCAGGTACGGAATGAAGAGCTCACCGAAGAAGTCCGCCAGGCCGGTCAATTGCTGACGGAAAAGGAAAGCGAGATCGGCTATCTCCGCCACCAGAAAAAGCTGGCGGAAGAAATGAGCATCCGCCTCGACAAGGCATATGAAGAATACAACGGACTGCAGGAAAAGCTGCAAAAGCTGCAGACATATCTCACACAGCCTTACAAGAAAAGCACCGACTACGACGAGCTGAAAGAAGCCTATTTCAAGCTGGGTAAAGAGCACGATGAGATGAAGCTGCGTCATATCTCGCTCCGGGATGAGAACCAGCGCATCACCCGTATCCTGGCCGATACGGAAGAAAAGCTGAAAGAAGCCAATTTCCAGCGCCAGCAGTTCCAGAAAAGGGCCGCCTTCCTGGAAGAGCTGAACCATGATCTGCAGGAAATATCCGAACACAACAAAAAGATCGAAAGTCAGCTGCGCCGCGTCAGTGATATGGAGAGCCTGCTCGCCAGGATCACCGGTAGCACGGGCGGCGACGAGATGCCCAATGGCTAAACCCCCGGATTGGCTTACTTTTGTGTTGTTATGTCAAACAACATCGCCGATATTCGAAAAGACTATAAGTTACGGTCCCTTTCCGAAAGTGACAGCCTGCCTGATCCTTTCGCGCAGTTTGAGAAATGGTGGAAAGAGGCGCTTGACGCCGGTGTCGATGAGGTCAATGCCATGACCCTTGCGACAGCCTCGGCCGATGGCATGCCGGATGCACGTATCGTGCTTTTAAAAGGTTTTGACACCAGCGGTTTCACCTTCTTTACAAATTATGACAGCGCTAAAGGCGCGCAATTGCTGGAGAACCCCCGGGCCTGCCTCGTGTTTTTCTGGAAGGAGCTGGAAAGACAGGTACGTATCAGCGGACTGGTAGTGATGGTAAGCGAGACCGAGAGTAATGAGTATTTCAATAGCCGGCCTGAAGGCAGCCGCCTGGGCGCCTGGGCCTCACCCCAAAGCCAACCCATTGACAGCCGCGAATGGCTGGAGGAAAACGAAAGAAAAATAAAGGAGGAATTTGCGGATGGAACGATCAAAAGACCTCCGCATTGGGGAGGCTATCGGGTCAGACCCACGCATATAGAGTTTTGGCAGGGCAGACCCAGCAGATTGCACGATAGGATCCGTTATAACTTACAGATAAAAGGTAACTGGAAGATTGAACGGCTGGCGCCATAAAAAAATCGAATGCATCGCCCGGCGATGCATTCGACAATGATTTATTTGCTTTCTTTCTTCGCAGGCGCAGCCTTCTTCGGCTTTGCAGGACGGCTTTTTCCAAATGAAGCCCTGAATATCTTGCCTTTCTTGGTTTTTTTATCTCCTCTTCCCATATTGTTTGTTTTTTATAAAACTATAAAAAGCTCCGGCACCCGCGCTGACTGCCCGGTATCGGAGCTTCGGTATACCCTGCAGGGTAAAACACTATAATTTGGCAGACAGTTCTTTACCTGCCTTGAACTTAGCTACTTTCTTGGCTTTGATCTTGATGACAGCGCCGGTCTGAGGATTGCGTCCGTTACGGGCAGCTCTCTTGGAGACAGAGAAAGTACCGAAGCCTACCAGAGTAACTTTACCACCGCCTTTCAGCGTCTTGGTAACAGCTTCAACAAAAGAATCCAGGGAAGAATTAGCCTGAGTTTTTGTAATGCCTGCGTCGTCGGCAATCTTTGCAATTAATTCAGCTTTGTTCATAATGTAATTTTTTTATTAGCAGGAACAAATATACCCGCTTTTTGAATCCGACAAAATTTTTTTAGACATCCGGGAATTGTATGCAGGAGCTCTCTAAGCCGCACGGGACAAGGATTAGACGATATTCTACATCGTAGATTTACCATGCAGGACTTACGCTCTGCGGCTGAAACCCTTGTCAGTACTGTGTTTCACGCGGCGTCGGCTGAAATCCTTCACTGGCGGGGATTTGAAGAGAATTTACAATAATTTTCAATTCGCAAAACTTTTTTTAATTCTTTTCCACAATTCGCGCACAGCCGCTTAATATTTAATTAATCTCCTCCATCAACGTCCTGAACGCAATAAACCCATTCCCCCATCGATCATGCGAATCCCGCTGCAGGTCCGCCGCAAACCCGATCATAAATTGCCTGTATCGCTCAGGAGAGTCCGTGAAATATTGTACGATATAGGTAGGACCTTCTTCCTCATCCTGCTCCAGCAGACGGAATAACCGGTGGCTATCGAAAAGACCCGTTGCTATATGGGCGCTGATATGTGCCGACCGCAGCCAGGCTATCCACTTATCCAGGATATCCCACCGTACTTTATAAGTGACATTGTAAACGATCATTGCTTATCCTCCTTTTGTTGATTCCCCGGAATGGCCTTCAGCATCTTCAGACTAAAAAACACCAGGAGCGCCAGGACCGCCAGAATAATGCCCCAGAGCCATACTCCGCTGCGATCCTTCACCGGCAGCGGCGCAGCCGGTAAACTGGCTGCCTCCAAAACACCGGGAACAAGTTCTCTCGGCTCCCGGCTCACCGTATCGACAAAATATTTCAGGTCATATCTCGGTGCCCGTGCCTGCATATTCCCCACCAGCAGCTGATAGCTCGCACCCGGCTCTAACCAGGTCAGCAAATATCGCTCAAGCTGACTGGTTTCCACCTTCCCGATGACCAGCGGCGTATTGTCCTCGTTGTCGATGTCTAATGTGATAGTCCGCACCTTGATGGATGGTATTTCGAATGCATGACTTGCAGGGTCGATGGATAGCCGGTCATCCCTGTACGGATCCTCTTTCACCAGCAGACGGGCCTTCCGTTTATATAGCT
>DASZVM010000878.1:0-2410 GCA_035547295.1 Puia sp.
TGGTTCTCCGGGGGGATTTTTTTTGCGCCGTCAGGTCCGGAAGAAAACCTTGGACAGAGTTAACTAACTTTGAAAGATAAATCACACCGCGAATGTCTACCATCCTCATCACCGGCGGAACAGGTATGATCGGCACTGCCCTCAGCCCGATGCTTACCTCAAAGGGTCATCAGGTCATTATCCTTTCCCGGAGCGCTTCACGCCCTGCAAGCCCGTCTGTGACCATTGCCCGCTGGGACCCCTATAAAGGGGACATCGACCCTGAAGCTATCAGGGCGGCAGACTTTATCATACACCTGGCCGGCGCAGGAGTTGCCGACAAACGATGGACCGCCCGCAGGAAAAAAGAGATCGTGGAAAGCCGCACCCGCAGCAGCGAGCTGCTGGTAAAAGCATTAAAAGAGATCCCCAATAAGGTACAGGCCGTCATCAGCGCTTCAGGCATCGGATGGTACGGCCCCGACCCTTCCATTCCCAACTCCCGGCCCTTTGTTGAGACAGATCCGGTGGACAAGGATTTCCTGGGGGAGACCTGCCGTCTCTGGGAAGCATCCATTACACCTGTAACGGCCATTGGCAAACGGCTGGTGATCTTCCGTACCGGCGCCGTCCTCGGCAATACAGGCGGGGCGCTGGCCGAATTCCGCCGGCCGGTGAAGCTGGGAGTTGCAGCTATACTGGGCAGCGGCCGCCAGGTGATGAGCTGGATACATGTAGAGGACCTCTGCCGGCTATTCATGCAGGCTGTAGAGGATGGAAGCATGAACGGTGTATACAATGCGGTGGCCCCTCAGCCGGCGGACAACAAGACGATCATGCTGGAGCTGGCCAGACGGATGAAGGGGAAATATTTCGTACAGGTCTACGTACCCTCCTTTATCCTGAAGATAATGGTGGGAGAATTGAGCGTCGAAGTGCTCAAGAGCGCCACGGTCAGCGCTATAAAGGTCCGGCAGACAGGATTCCAGTTCCTGTATCCATCCATTAAAAGCGCGCTGGACAATCTGACGGGTAGAAGCTAAAGATCGCTTTTCATAAAACGTCTGGCTGTAAAGAAGCAATACAGCAGGAGATAGAGTGCCGCTACCATCAGGAAGGAGGGGAGAAGATGCTCCCAATGAGGCGTTTCGCGTGCAAGGAGCGCTTTGCCATAAGGGAGAGGTATCAGCTTGTCCGTCACCTCCTCGGGCATATAGTTCACCCATTGTATCTTATACTTTCCACGCATGATGCCCACGAATACCTGCTCCACCAGCATATAGATAAAAAAAACGCCGATGGACAGGCCCGATCGCCTGATCAGGATGCTTATCAAAAGAGCGATCATGGAATAGGACACTACCTGTATAAAATAAAAGGCGATAAACCGGCTGCCTTGCCAGATGGAGACGCCGGGTTCCATTTTATTGGCGATAAGTCCGAACCCCAGCGCCGTCAGGAAAACTACCAGCGTACATAATACGGAAAGCATCAATACTTCCACCATCTTGACCGTAATGAATTGTCTTCTGTTCCATCCATCGATGATATTCTGCCGGTGGGTCTTGAACGTAAATTCATTGGTGACAAGCGTAATGAGCAGCAGGGAGGGGATGATAAAGACGAGGGATGCATTAAAAGTAACGGTCTGCCACGCATCGGGGAAGGCAAAGGGACTTCCCAAAAACATGATCTTTCCATTTTTCCCTTTTGGAAAACTGTTGTCCAGGAGGTCATAGAAGGCATAGTTGATACCCGGGATACTTGCGATGGTAATGGCCAGTAGGATCCAGAACGTACGATAGTTCTTTACCTTCATCCATTCTATTTTGAGCAGGGAAAGCATATTATTTTTTTGTCAGCTCCATAAATTTTGATTCCAGGCTTTTCTTGCGCAGCTGCAGATGGCTGAGGACGACGCCCTGCTGAAAGCAGTAGCGATTTACTTCCGTCAGGCTCAAACCTCCATTTTCGAAGTACAACTGGAGATGCCCGTCCAGCTCTTTTAGCTGCCGGACCCCCGACAGGCCGGAAAGGACGGAACGTAGCTGTTCCAGCCCTCCATTCTCGACACCCAGCTCGATAAAATCCTCATTGGTCAGCACTTCGTCCACACGGCCGGCTGTCAGCAGCTGGCCTTTTTGAAGGATGGCCACGTGGTCGCAAACTTTTTCTACTTCGTCCAGCAGATGGCTGGCCAGGATGATGGTCTTGCCTTCTTTGCTCAGTTCCTTTATCAGCTGTCGTGTCTGGGCGATACCCACAGGGTCCAGACCGTTGGTGGGCTCGTCGAATACCAGCACAGAGGGATTGCCCAGCAGACAGGAGGCAACGGCCAGCCGCTGTTTCATACCCAGGGAGTAGGTGCTGAACTTTGAATCCTTTCTCTCGTTGAGCTTTACCATTTCCAGCACACGGGGAATATCGTCCT
>DASZVM010000879.1:0-3042 GCA_035547295.1 Puia sp.
GTATTTGTTGATGACATCCGTTGCGGAAACACCCGCCGGAACGGCCTTGGACTGAGGAGTCCCCGTCCAGGAATTATTGGAAGGATTGATATCCGGGAAATCATGGTCCGGGTCGATGACAACAGACTTTATACGGGAGGTCGATGCATACGCGATGGTCTTCGTCCCGCCTTTCTCCCATATTTCCACCGGCAGAGTGATCGTATCCTTCTTCCCATTCTCTTCCTCGATGGCAAGCACCACAGGCATCGCCATCTCTTCCTGGTTCTCCAGGGTGATCAAAGCGCCCTTCGAGGGGTCATTATCCGCATATTTCACGTCCTTTACCCCCTGGTCAAGCTTCCAGTTATTGAGGATCCACCCCCGCCAGAACCAGCCCAGGTCTTCTCCGGAAGCATTCTCCATGGTATGAAAGAAATCCCAGGGCGTGGGATGCTTGAATGCCCAGCGATCGATATAGGTGCGGAATGCATAGTCAAACCGCTTTTCTCCCAGTACATACTTGCGCAGGAGGTCCAGCGCCATGGCAGGCTTGCCATAAGCAGCCGTCCCCAGGTTCTCTGCTCTGATCACGTCGGGGATGGTCAGAATGGCCTCCGAGTTCGGGCTGAAATAATAGTTGGCCAGGCGCTGCGCATCCTGCTTCCTATCGAACTCCCCATTCCTGAACACCTTCGTATCCACGCCATTGATAAAGGTGTTGAAACCTTCGTCCATCCAGGCATACTTCCGCTCGTTGGAACCTACGATCATCGGGAACCAGTTATGACCGAACTCATGGTTGGTCACCCCCCAAAGACCGCCCTGTTTGCTGTTGGAAGAGCAAAAGACGATGCCGGGGTACTCCATTCCGCCTACGATCCCGGCCACATTGGTGGCAACAGGATAGGTGAACTCATACCATTGTTTGGAATATAGCTCGATACATCCTTTTACAAAATTGGTGCTGCGTCCCCAGGCGCTGTCCCCGGCAGCCTCCACGGGATAGACGGATTGCGCCAGGGCCTTGCGGCCGCTGGGCAGGTCGATCTTCGCCGCATCCCAGATAAACGCCCTGGATGCGCCAAATGCCACGTCCCGGGTCTGGTTGCATCTGAAATGCCAGCTAAGGCTCTTTTTGGAAAGACTGGCGGCAGGATTGGTCACATCGGCTGCGGTACGTATGAACACTGTCTTATCGCTTGCCCTGGCCTGCGCCAGCCTGCTGATCTGCGTGGAGGTGAGCACTTCCGTCGGATTCAACAGTTCCCCGGACCCTACCACTACCAGGTTGGCGGGAGCCGTGACAGTATAATCGATATTCCCGTATTCCAGGTAGAACTCGCCCGCCCCCAGGTAAGGCAGCGTATTCCATCCATAAATGTCATCATATACAGCCATGCGGGGAAACCATTGGGCGACCTCATAGATCCAACCGTTCCGGGTATCGAGACGCCCCATCCTGTCCGTCCCGTATTGCGGCACGGTAAAAGCATAATCGATCTTTACCTGTACGCTGCCTCCCGCTGCTTTCAATGCGTTCGACAGACGTATCTGCATACGGGTATCCGTCACCAGGTAATCGGCTTTGGATGACTGGCCATTGGTGATGATGGACACAGACTTGATCACGTCCCCTTCAGTGAAAGCCTTGTTCGCCCATCTTCCGCCCGTCACGGGATTCGTAGCCTCGCCCCGGGAGTCCTTACGGTAAATATTCTGATCCAGCTGCAGCCAGAGAAAAGGAAGCCGGTCCGGACTGTTATTGGTATAGGTAATGACAACAGAGCCCCTGATGCTGTGATCCGTCGTATCCAATGTAACGTTGATCTTATAATCCGCCCTGTTCTGCCAGTACTTTGCAGTAGGCTCGCCACCCGCGCTGCGCGTGACGGTGGCCTGCGAAGGATAAAAGAAAGGGTCGAATACTTTGTGCTGATCATAATGACTGGTAGCCGGTGACTGCGCATGTCCCAGCTGCGCTATAAGCAAAAAGGCCGGGAGGATAAACCTTGTTTGTCTCATGATGTATAAAATTTAGAATGCCCCTCACTGTTGAGGGGCATTGACATTGTTTATTAAGGTTGAGGGGTGATCCCCATTGCTTTTACTTCTTCAGCCGTCACGGCAGGCAGTTGGCCGGCCTTCAGCCGCTCGTATACCCTGGAACCTACCGCCATCGCATCTTCCCTGGTACGGAACCCCTTGTTGCCCGGCAAGGCAGGAACGATGTCCTGGTGAATAAATACCTTCCCGTCGGTGTAGATATTATACCCCCATCCCTTGGCGGTCTGGAAGGGTTTCAGTTCCAGCAGGATATGATCCTTCTTCCATTGCCTGTGCTGGCGATAACCTATATAAAAGAACGCTGCAGCGGCCAGGGCTATCAGCCCGGTGAATATCCACTGCCGGGAAAAACCTTTTTTTTTAGTCATATTGGTTATAGATCTGACCAGGGAAGAATTCCCTGCAATCATCATAGGCAGCAGAACCGCTGACGCCGGTAGCGATAAACCCTCTGTTGCCAATGTTGAAACCTACAGCGCCTTCACGGGCCGCCCCTTCATAAGGAGTCTTCTCTGTCCAGAGGTCAGTAGCAAAATCATATTCCCAGGTATAGACAGAGGCAGTGCCGTTTGAGCCGGTGGTGATATAACCCTTATCACCCGTAGCTTGGCCTTTGATGACAAAGCCGGCGGCATGATAGCGGATGATATTCGTATACGCATCATCATACGTGTCTGAATTGGTGTTGTAGATGTCACGCAGCCTTCTCCATCCGGCATTGCCCGACTGAGAGGGATCGAATTTCCAGAAATCATAGCAGGCTGTGCCCACCACCCATTGGCCGCCGGGCGCATAGCCTGTCACCAGGTACCCGATGCCATTATGTACCCATGTGACGGCCTGTGACCGCTTGGTACCGGGCATATTGGGACGTTGGGTCCATTTGTCGCTGCCCGGGTCATATTGCCATACGTCGCCAAAAAAGTTCTGCGCATCCGTACCCGTGAGTACAAAAGCGCTATTGTCAAAGCTAAATGCCGCGGCATCAAAGCGGGG
>DASZVM010000880.1:0-3603 GCA_035547295.1 Puia sp.
CGGATCAACCTTTTCCTGGGGGTGATGATCGGGTATTTTGTGAATGTAGGCGCCCCGCGCCTGGGAGAAGTGGTAAAATGCACCGTCCTGGCACGTTATGAAAAAGTGCCGGCAGACAAGCTGGTAGGCACCATTGTGGCGGAAAGAGCCTTTGACGTCCTCTGCCTGCTGCTGGTGTTTGGTCTGACCCTCGTCTTCCAGTTCGATGTCATCCACTCCCTTACCGCGGACAAATTCAACGCCCTCTTCCATAACGCCAGCGGCCAGGTGTCTTATCTGAAGATACTCGCCCTCCTTGGCGGCCTGGTGGTCTTGTTCATTATTGCACGCTTCCTCCTCCGCCGCTGGGGCCATATCAGCCTGGTACAAAAGATAAAAGGTGTCGGTGTCAATATCTGGCACGGGCTCACCAGCGTAAAAGGCGTAAAGAATAAACCCCTTTTCTTCGTATATACCATCGGCATCTGGGTCCTGTACCTGCTCAGCACCTGGTTCGGCTTTTTTGCCATCAGCGAGACCCGCCACCTCACCATCGTGGATGCGTTGAGCGTCCTGGCAATGGGCAGCATAGGCATGATCGTCTCCCCCGGCGGCATCGGGGCCTATGCTTTATTGGTTGAAAAGACCGTCGCCTTTTATGGCGTCGCCGGCAATCCCTACGGTGAGGCGCTTGGCTGGCTTCTCTGGTTCGGACAGCTGCTTAGCTTTATCGTGTTCGGCGTAACAAGCTTTATACTTTTACCAAGGGTAAATAGAAGAAAATATGAAGCAACCACAAATTATTCAACAGAAAATACTTGACCTCACAGGTCTTCTCCATCAGACAAGACGCTGGCGGGTCCTGGGCAAGACCATCGCCTTTACCAATGGATGTTTTGACATACTTCACCAGGGACATATCGCTTCTTTATCCGATGCTGCCCGTGAAGCCGATTACCTGGTAGTCGGGGTCAATTCGGATGCATCGACCCGGCGGCTGAAGGGAGACAACCGTCCTGTCAACCCTGAGCAGGCCCGCGCCACCCTCCTTGCATCCCTATTGATGGTGGATGCTGTGATAATATTCGACGAAGACACCCCTCTCGAGCTGATAAAAGCCGTACAGCCGGATGTGCTGGTAAAAGGCGGAGATTATACGATCGATCAGATAGTCGGAGCTAAGGAAGTCATCGCAGCCGGCGGCAGAGTAGTGATAAATCCCATCGTGCCAGGCTTTTCTACCACAGGGCTGATCGGGAAGATACACAAGCTGTAGAGAACCATCCGCCGGGCGGCCCTAGGTGCCGGCCTACCCATGATACATCCTCTCCACTTCCATGACGATGCTTTCGATAACCCTGTCATCTCCCTTGGGATCATACGGCTGCTTGAGATTGCTGCCAAAGAAAAAGGCCACCGTCTGATAAACCCTGGCCGTAAAACCGCCTTTATATTCCTTGATAAGATTGTAACAGTTATTCCCTGTTTGCCGGTTGATCAGCTTCATCAGCACCTTTCCCTGATACACGGACAATTTCTCCAATGGATCGGAGAATTCCTTTTTTAATTCCTTTTCCCTGGATTCAAGGTAAGCCTTACGGTCCGCCGGCTTGTCCAGCAAGGCCAGCCTGGCATTCATTTCATTGATGATCATGCCTGCCTTGCGGGCATAAGGGTAAGTAACATAAACTGCATTACGCAAACGTGTCCACTCTTCCCATCTTCTCCGGGAAGCAGCCGTCATCCTGGCCGTCACCCATACCCATTCTTCCGTATGAGCAGGCACCCATTCGCCTCCATATACTTTAGCCGGCACAGGTATAGTGTCATAAGGCCCCAGCTCAGGACGGGGAATATTGCTTGTATCCTCTTCAGGTGTGGAAAAAGGTCTGGCCGGCGGGGGATTTGCACCGGGCGGTGGAGGGGTCTGCTGCGCATATGCACCAAGCGCTGCCACCATGAGTACGAAGACAGTGAACAGCAGCGGCAGGTATTTTTTTATGCGATAGGCCATGACAGTCTTAAAATTAACAAAAAGCCTTCACAATTTATACCACATCTGCCGCGGTGGTAACCCTTTGGAAATGTTAAATTACTGCTTTAGCCTGCCGCCTTCTCCATACCAGGCTCATAATGAAGCCAATGATCATGATGATCGTCCCGATCCAGAGGATATTGATCTGTGGGAATTCATAAACTTTTAAAGCAACGAAGGGGATCATGGCGCTGGATTCCTTTATGCCGAGGTCGATCTTACGGCCTTCGGAAAGCCCGTTAAAGCGGAATGCCAGGTTTTGGGCAAACACCGTATCGTAGATGAACTGCGGCTGGTTGTCTTTTACATAGTATACAGGCGTGGCGGAATAGCGCATGCTGTCCTTGCTCATGATGGTCAGCCTGGCCATCAGGGCGGTGTCCCCACTGCCAAAATGATACTTTCCCGGGTTGACTACGATGGAATCCAGGATGATCAGCCCCTTGGAATAAAAGACGGTATCGCCGATGCCCACGGGATTGCTTTTGAACCGGACGGTGTCGTCCCTGCGTTGCTCGGGGTTATCGGCAGCCGTGATATAAGTGAATATGTCCCTGTCAACATAGTGGTATTTGTCCGGGTTGGCCGATATCTGCTGCTGTCCTTTGTTCGACTTCAGCCAGTGTGGATAGAGATCGAAATTCCGGGAGCCATCCTTTTTCTCGAAGCGGATATGGAAATACTGCGCCTTGCTGCGTGGGTCCACCGAGTCCGCATCGATAAACGTAGTCCAGTATTTCCCCATGTCGGTACGTACCCCTTTCAGCAATGTGATATTCTCCATGGGGTCCTGTTTGGCCTCGGGGTCGAAAGTGAGCATGATGCCGGTGGTGTTATGGGAAAGCACCTCTTTCTTGGCGGAAGAGAACAAAATACCTATCAGCATGAGCCCGAACCCAACGTGCGCCACGGAAGCGCCCGCGGCCTTCAGCTTGCCCCGCATGCCGCTGTAGATATAGGTGGCATTTGCCACGACGGCATAGATGGCTGCAAACATTGCCAGATGGATGGCCACCATAAAACCCGCGCCGTATTTATCATAGTTGATGCCGCCAAAGATGCTGACAAGAATGGAAAGCACGATCGCTATGACAGTTGGGATCCCTATTTTTTTTATCAGGTAATCCCTGGAGGTCTGTTTGTATTTCAGGAATTGGGTGACGGCCGTAAAGAGACCCAGCAGGACGGCGATAAAGATCTCCACCCTGTTGTAGGCAAAGGTCGGATCATCCCCTACCGTCAGCTTCTTATCCCTCATCAGGTTGATCACCGGCAGCGAAGTGGAGACGATCACAAACATGGCCGAAAGAAAAAGCACCAGCGAGCCGATGAACATCCAGAACTCCCTGGAGCTGGTTTGCTCCTCTTTTGCAATAAACGGTATGTTCTTATACCGGGAAATAAAAAGCCCATAAGCCGGGAACAAAAATACTAGTACAAAAAGGGCCAGCTGCACGTTCATCCCCGAGTCCACAAAAGCATGCACCGATGTATCGCCCAATATGCCGCTGCGGGTAAGGAAGGTGGAATACAATATAAAAATGAACTGGGTGATCAGGAAGAAATAGGTGGCCCTCAGCGAATGGCCC
>DASZVM010000881.1:0-4115 GCA_035547295.1 Puia sp.
TCACCCCAGGCAAAGGATTATATCGTCGGACTGATGGCGGAAAAGCATGCCGCCCCGGAGACTTTTGTACGGGTAGGCGTAAAGAGCGGCGGTTGTTCCGGATTGGAATACCAGCTGGATTTTGACACGACCCAGAAGGAAGGGGATCAGGTATTTGAGGATAAAGGAGTTAAGGTAGTAGTGGATATGAAGAGCCTCCTTTACCTCTATGGCACCGAGCTGGATTATTCGGGTGGTCTGAACGGGAAAGGGTTGTTCTTTAATAACCCTAATGCGTCCAGGACGTGCAGCTGCGGAGAGAGCTTTGCGGTTTAGACAGCTGATTTTCCGTATTGCGCAGGGAAAAACGCCTCTATTAAAGTACTTTTACAGCGGAATAAATGAAAATATGCCAAACGACAACGAAATAATTGACAATATAGCGAATAAGGAGTATGAGTTCGGATTTGTCACGGATATCGAGATGGACATCCTGCCTGCCGGTCTTAATGAGAACACCATCCGCTACATTTCAGAGAAAAAGAAGGAGCCTGAGTGGTTGCTGGAATGGCGCCTGAAGGGATTCCAGGCTTTTCAGAAACAAAAGCTGCCCGAATGGCAGAATTTTGAGTTGCCGCCTATCGATTTTCAGAAGATATCTTATTATGCCGCGCCCCGGAATAAAAAGAAATACAATAGCCTTGACGAGGTAGATCCGGAGCTTCTGGCCACTTTCGAGAAGCTGGGCATCCCTCTTTCGGAGCAGAAAGCGTTGACGGGGGTTGCCGTGGATGCGGTGTTTGACAGCATTTCCATTGCGACGACCTACAAGGATAAATTGAAGGAGCTGGGCATCATCTTTTGCTCTTTTGGGGAAGCTGTGCAGGAGCATCCGGAGCTGGTGCGGAAATATGTCGGTTCCGTAGTGCCGCACTCCGACAATATTTTTGCGGCGTTGAATGCGGCCGTATTTTCGGATGGTTCATTTGTGTATATACCCAAGGGGGTCCGTTGTCCCATGGAGCTGTCCACTTATTTCCGGATCAATACGGAGAACACGGGGCAGTTTGAAAGGACGTTGATCATTGCGGATGAGGGAAGCTATGTCAGCTACCTGGAAGGCTGTACGGCGCCCAGCCGGGATGAGAACCAGCTGCATGCGGCTGTCGTGGAGCTGATAGCGCTGGAAAATGCGGAGATAAAATATTCCACCGTCCAGAACTGGTATCCGGGGGACAAGGACGGTAAGGGTGGCATCTATAATTTCGTTACGAAGAGAGGTATCTGCAAGGGGGCGAATGCCAAGATCTCCTGGACGCAGGTGGAGACCGGCTCGGCCATTACCTGGAAATATCCCAGTGTGATCCTGCAGGGCGATAATTCAACGGGCGAGTTCTATTCCGTTGCGGTTACCCGCAACCGGCAGATAGCGGATACGGGCACAAAGATGTACCATATCGGGCGTAATACGCGCAGCCGGATCATTTCCAAGGGCATCTCCGCGGGATATGGCAACAACAGCTACAGAGGGCTGGTGCAGATAGGACCCAAAGCGGACCAGGCCAGGAACTTTACGCAATGTGATTCCCTGCTGATAGGCGACCAGTGCGGGGCGCATACCTTTCCGTATATCGAGTCAAAGAACAATACTGCCACAGTGGAGCATGAGGCGACGACATCGAAGATCGGGGAAGACCAGATATTCTATCTCAACCAGCGGGGGATCGACTCGGAGAAGGCGGTGGCGCTGATCATCAACGGATATGCAAAAGAGGTGTTGAACCAGCTGCCCATGGAATTTGCCGTGGAGGCGCAAAAGCTTCTTTCCATAACTTTAGAAGGAAGTGTAGGTTAAAAGATATTAAGCGATATATATAACTAAACAAGAAAATGCTGACGATTAAAAATTTACATGCTGAGGTCGAGGAGAAGCAAATCCTGAAAGGCATCAACCTGTCGGTGAACGCGGGAGAGGTCCATGCTATCATGGGGCCTAATGGTTCGGGGAAAAGCTCACTGGCTTCGGTGCTGGCCGGTCGTGAAAATTACCATGTTACACAGGGTGAAGTGATCTTTAAAGGGTTGAACCTGCTGGATATGAGCCCCGAGGTACGGGCGAGGGAAGGAGTATTCCTGGCTTTTCAATATCCCATCGAGATCCCGGGTGTCAGCAATATCAATTTCTTAAAAACGGCTTTAGCTGAGATAAGAGCGCATAAGGGGTTGCCGCCGCTGGATGCCAAGGAGTTCCTGAAGCTGTCCAGGGAGAAGCAGAAGCTGGTGGAATTCGATGCGCAGCTGGTGAACCGGAGCCTCAATGAGGGATTTTCCGGCGGCGAGAAGAAGCGGAATGAGATCTTTCAGCTGGCCATGCTGGAGCCGGCCTTATCCATCCTGGATGAAACGGATTCGGGTCTGGACATCGACGCCCTGCGTATCGTCTCCAAAGGGGTGAACAAGCTGCGCAGCGAGAACAACGCCTTTATCATCATCACGCACTACCAGCGGTTGCTGGAATATATCGTTCCGGACTTTGTACATGTGCTGTACGACGGACGCATCGTAAAATCGGGTACGAAAGAGCTGGCCCTGGAGCTGGAAGAGAAAGGATATGACTGGCTGAAGGAAGAGGCCAGGGAAAAAGCAACTACCATTTAAAAAGCTTCAATGAGCATGACATCATCACCGTCTATACCCTTGTTTGAAGAGGTCGTGAACGGATTCCATAAACTGTCGGTATCCGGCGATACGAAGAAGGAGAGCAGCGATCTGCGCCGCACCCGGCAACAGGCTTTTGATAAGTTCCGTGAGCTGGGATTTCCCTCCATCCGTCATGAGGATTGGAGATATACCAATCTTGCCCGTTTTCTGAAAGATGAATTTACCATCGAAGGATGGGAAGTATCCGGGAGGACTGTCGTTCCCGATGCGTCCTTATTGAAGAAAGCGGAGGTCGCATCGCTGGATTGCTACAAGCTGATACTGGTGAATGGGGCCTGGGATGGCAAGGTCATTGGCGGTGAACTGCCTAAAAGCATACAGCTGCTGAAGGTGGCTGAAGCCAGACAGGACCCGGCGTTATCCGTCTATTTCGAGAAACAGGCGGGGTGGAGCGAGCACTTTGCAAATCTGAACGGAGCGCTTTTCAGCGATGGATTGTTCATCCGGGTGGATGCGGGCGCGACGATAGATAAGCCGCTGCATATCGTACATGTATATACTTCGGATAATAACCTACTGGTGCAGCCCCGTAATGTCTGGGTGATCAACCGCAATGCGGAGCTTTCGGTGATCGAGTCGCTGGTTTCCGGCGGTGAGGCGAAGATATGGGTCAATGGTCTTACGGAGATCCTGGTCCATGGGGATGCGAGGCTTCACCATACGATGCTTCAAACGACGGCGGCGGGGTCCAGGATCATCCAGCAGACGACGGTACATCAGCAACGGCAGAGCCTGTACAATAATTTTACTATTACGCTGCCTGGCGCCGACCTGGTAAGGAACGATCTGCAGACAAGGTTGGAAGAGGACCATACGGAGACCCATTTATATGGTCTTTATCTTGCCGCGGGCAATCAGCTGGTGGACAACCATACGCTGGTGGACCATCAAAAACCGCATTGTCTCAGCAATGAATTATATAAGGGGGTGCTGCTGGAGCAATCCACGGGTGTCTTTAACGGAAAGGTCTATGTACACCAGGATGCGCAAAAGACAAACGCTTTCCAGCAGAACAATAACCTGGTGATCAGCAAGAAAGCGACCATCGACTCCAAACCGCAGCTGGAAATATTTGCCGACGACGTAAAATGCAGCCACGGTTCTACCGTCGGTCAGTTCAGCGAAGATGCTTTGTTCTACCTCCGTGCAAGAGGCATCGGGGAAGAAGCTGCAAAGGGACTGCTGATCAATGCTTTTGCTTTTGACGTAACGGAGAAGATCCGGATCCCCGAGGTAGAGACGCATGTAAACGAGCTTATCAGTCTTCATATTCCTGTCAACCATGCATGATCCTTTAACGATAAAAGATAGTAGTGTGCTGGATGTCGAAAAGGTACGGAAGGACTTTCCTATCCTGGATACTTTTGTATTCGGCCATCCCCTGGTATACCTGGATAATGCGGCCACTACGCAGA
>DASZVM010000882.1:0-3553 GCA_035547295.1 Puia sp.
ACCCGTTCAGCAGCCAGTACATGCCTAATATGCGGTAGGTGGTCACCTGTCTTATTTTCCTGGACGCAAGAAGGAAAAAAGGGATGAGGCAACATATTATGGCAATGTTGGACACGATCATATAGAGTACGGAATACATGCCGGTGTTCAAAGGATAAATAGTTTTAATATAAAGCGAAAAAAGGGGTACTTTTATTATAGGTAAAACTACTCAGTTTTATACATAAATTACGGTTAGATTTGACCCCTTCGGACGTTATAAGCCCTTGGTAAGCATTAACCTATAAAAGCTATAAAGAATAACCTACATTTGCGGTCCACATGATCTCTCAACAGACTATACAACAGATATTAAGCCGGATAGACATCATCGAGATCGTAGGGGGGTTTGTGCGCCTTAAAAAGCGGGGGACCAATTACCTGGGGCTTTGCCCCTTCCACAATGAAAAGACCCCCTCCTTTACTGTTTCACCCGTCAAGGAGATCTACAAATGCTTTGGCTGCGGCCGCAGCGGCAATACCATCAGCTTCCTGATGGAGCATGAGAAGTACTCTTATGCAGAAGCTTTACGATGGCTGGCGGCCAAATATAACGTGGAGATCGAGGAGAAAGAGCTGAGTCCCGAAGTGCGTCAGCAGCAGCAGGTGGCCGACAGCCTTTATATCCTCAACGGCTTTGCCCAAAAATGGTTTCACGATACCTTGCTCTCTTCCGACGAGGGGCAGGACGTAGGTCTCAGCTATCTGCGTGAGCGCGGCTTCAATGACGACACGATCCGCAAGTTCCAGCTGGGCTACAGCCCCGAATCGCGGGATGCTTTTGCAAAGGCGGCGCTTGCAGCCCAGTATAACCTGGAGTACCTTCAAAAAAGCGGCCTGGTGGTCGTAAGGGATGAACGTCCCGTAGACAATTACCGGGGACGCATCATCTTCCCTATACACAACCAGACAGGAAAGACCATCGGCTTTGGCGCACGCATTATCAAAAGCAATGACAGGGCCCCCAAATACATCAATACGCCGGAGAACGAGATCTATGTCAAAAGCAAGATCCTGTATGGTTCCTGGCTTGCCAGACAGGCCATCGACAAGCTGGATGAATGCCTGCTGGTGGAAGGTTACACGGATGTCATCTCCCTGCATCAGGCAGGCGTCGAGAACGTGGTCGCCAGCGGCGGGACCTCCCTTACCATAGATCAGCTGCGGCTGATAAAGAAATATACCAATCATCTTACCATCATCTATGATGGCGACGGAGCCGGTATCAAGGCTGCCTTGCGGGGGCTGGACATGGCATTGGAAGAAAGCCTGGATGTAAAGCTGGTGCTCATCCCTGACAAGGAAGACCCGGATAGCTATGTCCGTAAGGTCGGGGCCGCGGCCTTTCGCGAATTTGTATCTACGGCCAAAAAAGACTTTATCCTCTTTCAGCTGGAGGTAGCGTTAAAAGACGCGGCGGGAGATACGAACAAAAGAGCGGAGGTGGTCAACCAGATGGCCGAGACCATCGCGAGGATCAATAAAGCGGAAGACTTTACCAAACGGCAGGATTACATCCGGCAATGCGCGGAGATCCTGCGTATCGAAGAGACAGGTCTCCATGCGCTGGTAAACAAGTTTGTACGGGAACGCATCGCCAAACAGGAGAACAAGGCCGCTGCCGCCTCACAGGCAAACGAAATGCCCATGGGGGAAGAAGGGTTCGATACACCGCCTCCCGGCGAAGAAGAATCCATCAATCTCCTTTTCAAGCATGAACAGAATGAACGGGGGATGATCCGCAGCTTATTGGATTTCGGTCTCCGCCCCTGGGATGACAACACTTCCGTCGCCGACTATATCCTCGCAGAATCCATCGACTTCTACGATCTCATCGACAATCGCCACCTGATAAAGATCCTGGATATCTATAAGACCTGGTACGAAGAAGGCCTCGAGCCTACTGTCAAAAACTTCCTCTATCACGAGGACCAGGAGCTCAGCACCCTGGCGGTCTCCATTATGGATTTCCATGACGAGCTCAGCCCTAACTGGAAAGAGCATTTTGAGGGAAAGATAGCCACCCGGGATGACCTGTATAAGGAAGACGTCATTTCCACCATCCGGTACCTCAAGCTGCGCAAGATCAAACGGCTGATGGAAGAGAACCAGCAGGACCTTTCCCGGCCCCATACGGAGGAAGAGCAAATGGTGCTCCTTCAGACACACCTGCACCTTAAACAATTGGAAAAGGACCTCCTGCAGCATCTGGGCACCGTCATCATCAAATAGCCTCGGTCGCAGGCAACACTTGCAGGACCCGGTGCGCCTGCAGCAAATGCCGCTCGTTATGGGCCACCATATACCGCAGGTTATCGCCTAATCTCAACCGTAAAAGCCTGGCAAACGACAATGGGATCCTGATCCCCTCCAGGTCTTTGGTAGACACATGACGAAGGATATCATCCAGCGCATCGCACTGTTGAAGAAAACGCTGCAATTCGCCATGTCCATCCAACCCTTCCTGATTGGGATGCAGGCTCTTTGGAGCGGGCAGCTTGAATACCGTGCCATCGGGTCTGGGCATCATCTTCGCATACAACCATTCTCCCAGCCAGCCGCTGTGGTAATGCTCCGTCCGTACATCAGGAGCAAGGGCGATCCTGGATGGGATATCCCGGATATAGCTGTCATGGACGATGTTCAGATGGCCAAATATCTCGGCTATGGACCACTTGCCGGCAGAAGGGCTAAAATGCAGCTGTGACGCTGTCAGACGAAGGAAAGATTGTGTACTGGCCTTAACAAGCTCGGTCCTGTCCAATAATTCTGTTATGAGGACCTGCTTGCTAAAAACTGCCATGGAAAAAACTTAAAAGCATATCGTCGTTTCTAAATTATGCGCAATTGGCTTCTTTTGTGGGGGTCTCCGGGTAAGCAAGTCCTTGAGATAATACGAATATACATAAAAAAATGAGCCCGGCGATTTACCGGGCCATATATTATCATCAGGCATTGGCCTGCATTACAGACTGCAGTTATTTCGCAGCGGGACTCTTTTTTCCCGCGATCAGCTTGTCGATGGCCAGCTCAAGACGCCGTGAACGCGTCTCTTCCTTTTTGGCGCTGGTGATCCAGGTCACATATTCCTTCTGGTTGGAAAAAGATAATTCTTCAAAAAAATGAGAGGCGGCCTTGCTGCGGCGAAGCTCTTTTACAAAATCGGCAGGCGGAGCCACCGTCCTTTGCCTAACGTCGACCCCGGCCACCTCCAGCAATTCATCCTCTTCTTCCACCGTTGCCAGGATAGACACGGGCTCTGCCTTTTGAAACCTGACGGCAGTCCATACATGGTCCAGCGCCACCTGACGAACGACCTCATATCCGCAGCCGGTGACGCACACCCAGCTGCAATCCCTGTTCAATGTAGTGGCGATCTTGGATCCTACCTTAGGATAGGCCACCCAGAATTTGGCGTCTTCCTGCAGGGCAGGAAGCACCTCACAGACGATTCCCCGCAATTGCTGTTCATTTACTGCAAATACGAGGGCAAAATCTATTTTCTTGCTTTTTA
>DASZVM010000883.1:0-3653 GCA_035547295.1 Puia sp.
ACCAATGTCGAGTTTGAAACCTATGCCGGTGTGCAAAAGGTGACAAAAACCCTTTCCCTGGGAAATGCAATGGATCATCTGAACATGAAGAACGAGCAGCTGATCAACCTGGGATATGCGACCCGTTTTGGAAATCCCACAGGTCCTTATCCCAAACCCGTGGCAGACTATGGCGCAGGTACCGATTGGCAAAAAGAGATATTCAGAACGGCGCCATTGCAGAACTACCAGCTTTCCGTCACGGGAGGAAATGAAAAGATCCGCTATCTGCTGAGCGGCAACTATTATGACCAGGACGGCATCATCATCGAAAATAATTTTAAACGTTATGCCGCAAGGCTTAACCTGGATGCCAACCTGAATGATAAACTAAAGGTCGGCAGTAATTTCACCGTAGCCAGGACCGTTAACAACGGCGTCAATGAATCAGGGTCGGGAAGCCCTGTCTTTGCGGCGCTCACCATCTCTCCGGCAAGCCCCGTGTATGACTCTACCGGTGCGTGGCAGCTGCTGAACCTGGGACCGGGTTCGGGCTATGCTTCTGTCGCCAACCCGGTGGCGGTGCAGAATACATCGACGTTCCTGCTGACAAGCAACAGGATGCTGGGAAATATATTTGGAGAATATACTATTGCCGATGGTCTTAAAGCCCGGGTGAGCGTAGGCGCAGACATCCTGAACACAAGAAAGAATGCATTCCTGACGCCGCAGACACTCCTGGGAAATACCCGGAACGGGTACGGCAGCAACGGGACTTCCGAAAATCTGAACCTGCTGAATGAGAACACGTTGACCTATTCCAAAAAGATAAACAACGATCATGCTTTCGACATACTCGCGGGTATCACGTTCCAAAGCAACCGGGAAGAAAGGACTTACCAGGAAGCAGAGGATTTTCCCAATTACACGCTGAAAGCGAACAACCTTTCAGCAGGCAACAAGCTGGTGGCTACCAACAGCAACCTCGAAAAATGGGGATTGAATTCTTACCTGGCCAGGATCAACTACCGGCTTAAGGACAGATATCTCTTTACGGTAAGCGCAAGAGAGGATGGCAGCTCGCGGTTTGGAAAGAACAATAAATACGGGTTTTTCCCCTCCGGCGCATTTGCCTGGCGTGTCTCGGATGAACAATTCCTGAAGGGGAACAGACTGATCAGCGATCTGAAATTCCGCGCGAGTTACGGGATCACCGGCAACGACGGTATCGGTCTTTATAATTCGCTGTCGCGCTATGTGTTGGACAGGACTGTCTTTAATGACGTGGAAGTGCTTACCAACCAGATCGCCAGGATCGAAAATCCCGATCTGAAATGGGAAAAAACGGCGCAGCTGGATATCGGGGTGGACCTGGGTCTTTTTAACAACCGGCTCAACATCGTTGCCGACGTCTACCGGAAAGTAACCAGTGATCTCCTGTTGAATGTCGACCTGCCCGCGACGACGGGCGCGACGAGCGTGCTCAGGAATATCGGCAGTGTGGAGAACAAAGGCTTTGAGCTGGCGATCAATTCTGTCAATATCCAGCAGGGGGAAGGGGGGCTGCGCTGGACCAGCAGCGGGAATATTTCCTTTAATAAGAATAAAGTGATCGCCCTGCAGAATGGGGTCGATAAATACTTTGCTTCGAATGGCAATGGGGTAAATTCCATCGTCCAGGTGGGTAAGCCCCTGGGTTCGTTCTACGGAAATATATTTGACGGGATATGGCAGACCGCTGAAGATATTACCAAGGCTGGCCCGCTTGCGCTTGCGGGCGATCTGCCCGGTGCGCCGAGATGGAAGGATGTCAATAACGATAAGAAATACACGGAATCGGATGACCGTAAGATATTAGGGAACGGGCTCCCTGTTTTTATCTTCGGGCTGACCAATAATTTTTCCTATCGCGGATTCGATCTTTCCTTCTTTTTCCAGGGCGTCCAGGGTAATAAGATCTATAACCTGCTGCATTATTATATCGATGCTTCCGACCCGCAATACAATGCATCGAAGAACTTTATCAGGAACCACTGGACAAACAAGAGCCCCAGCAACAGTCTTCCCGGGGTGCGGCAATGGCGTCTCCCGGCCACTTCCAACTATGCCATCGAGGACGGCTCTTTTATCAGGCTTAAAACCGTCTCCCTTGGCTATCAATTGCCCTTGCACGTCAAAAGTATTTCCAGGGCCCGTGTATATGCCAGCGCACAGAACCTGTTTACGATCACCAGCTATTCGGGTTATGATCCTGAAGTGAACGGCGATTTCAACAGCAATATTTCTTACGGCGTGGATTTCTTTAATTACCCGCCTGCGCGTACGTATCTGCTGGGCTTATCAATTTCTTTTTAATATGAAAATGGATTGTCATGAAGTTTGAACGCACTATAAAAAAAGGATTTCGCTCCGCTATATTTTTTACTGTTTGCTGCTTTTTTGCAGCCGGCTTTTCCTCATGCGGCAAAAACCTAAAGGAAACACCTTATTCGTTCCTTGGCGAGGAAAACTCCTTCCAGTCAGCCAGCGATGCCACTACGGCCATCGACGCGGTATACGACAGGCTGAGGTCCATTTATGGCGTTACCATGATCAACCTGGCCGACCTGAATGCGGAAGAACTGATCATCCGGGCTGACGGAGGCGCCAGTAACCTGGAGATCGACAATAACCTTTACACTTCCTCGAATGGGCTTTTTGATAATTTTTATACCAACAGCTATTTATTGATAGACCGGGCCAACCGGGTGGTCAAGAATGTCGGCAGGATCGCGATGGATGCGACAAAGAAAACGCAGATCATCGGTGAGGCCAGGTTCCTGCGCGCGCTGGCCTATTTTAATCTTGTACAGGCATTCGGTGATGTCCCGCTGGTGACAGAGCCTACCACCGATGTGGTGAATGTTGCGGTGAAAAGGGACCCCGCGGAGGATGTATATGCGCAGATCATCGATGATCTGAAGAGCGCCGAGGCTGCGAACCTTCCGGCGGCCTATACCGCCGCGGGAGAAGTGGGACGGGCTACTTCCGGCGCGGTGAGATCCCTGCTGGCAAAGGTATATCTGACCAGGAAAGACTTTGCGAATGCCGCGGCAAAGGCAAAAGAAGTGATAGATAGCCATACTTACAGTCTTTTCCCCGATTATAAAGACATATTTCCCCCGGAGAATAAGAACGGGCGGGAACATATTTTCTCTGTGCAGTACAGTTGCGTGCGTACGACCTATGGCAACCCGCTTTCCGAAGCCTTTTCGATATTCTTTTCCTATCCGATCAACCAGGGCGGAGGCTCTTACCAGGCGGACAGCCTGTATGCCAAATCATATTTGCCGGGCGACTACCGAAAGCTGGTGACGATCATCACACAAAAAGTAAACCCGGCTAATGGAGCACTGGTCCTGTCGAGGACCGGGCCGCATGTCGACAAGTACTGGGATCCAAATCCCTGCGGAAGCGGCGCTTCACGGAATAATTTTATGGTCATGCGTTATGCAGACGTGCTGCTGATGTATGCAGAGGCATTGAATGAGGTGAGCGGTCCTACCGCAGAGGCTTATGATGCCATCAACCAGGTGCGGGCCAGGGCCCGCAACGGAAACCCGGCCGCCAACCCGCAGGACCTTTCCGGTGTGAGCCAGGATCAGTTCCGCGATTCCGTGCTGCAGGAAAGAGGC
>DASZVM010000884.1:0-8343 GCA_035547295.1 Puia sp.
CCGGAATATTATCGTGAAGACGGTGCCTGCTACGGGAGAGCTGGTCTATTTAAAAGACGTGGCGCGGGTGGAGCTGGGTAAATTCACCTTTTCCAGCAATTCTTTTGTCGATGGCCGGCGGGCTTCCTATCTGCAGATATACCAATCACCGGGGAGCAATGCGCTGCGGACAGCAGAGGGGATCTATAAGGAGCTGGCGGAGCTGAAGAAATTCTTTCCCGCGGATGTGGAATATTCGGTGCCTTTCGAGTCGGTGACAGTGGTAAAGGTGTCGATGCGCGATGTGGTGGGTACGTTGTTGATGACGCTGGGACTGGTGGCGGTGGTGGTATTCCTTTTCCTGCAAAACCTTCGCTCCACGCTGATACCTGTGCTGGCGATACCGGTGTCCATCGTAGGTACTTTTTGTTTCTTTATCCCGCTGGGATTTACCATCAATACACTGACGATGTTCGGGTTTGTGCTTGCCATCGGGATCGTTGTCGATGACGCGATCATCGTGGTGGAAGCGGTACAGCATTACATCGACGAAAAGGGAATGTCGCCAAAGGAGGCTACTTACTATGCCATGAAGGATATTTCGGCGCCGGTGGTGGCGATCGCCTTGATATTAGCGGCTGTCTTTGTGCCGGTGGGTTTTATACCGGGCATTGTGGGGCGGCTTTACCAGCAGTTTGCGATCACCATCGCCATCTCGGTGATCATATCCGCCTTTATCGCCCTGTCGCTGACGCCGGCGTTGTGCACCCTGCTGCTGAAACCCACGAAGATCAAAAAAGAGGCGCGGGGTATCTATAAATTGTTCTATCGGTTTAATACATGGTTCGAGAAGGTGACAGACAGGTATTCGCTGGGGGTAAAGCGGAGCATCAGGGCGTCACGGTTCATACTGGTCTTGCTGCTATGTGTGTTGGTCGGAGCCGTGCTGCTGTTCAGGCATAAACCGACCGGCTTTATCCCATCGGAGGACGATGGAAATATTTACGTCACTTTTCAACTGCCTCCTGCTTCTTCGACGGCGGCATCGGTGAATGTCATGTCACAGATCATGAAGGTGGTGTCGGCCACGCCGGGTGTAGCGCACTACGCGGCTTTGTCGGGGCTCAATGTCATTACGAGCGCGTCCAACTCCAACTGCGGCACGATCTATTGCCAGCTGAAGCCCTGGGATGAAAGACATGGAAGGGCTGAGGAAGTGCCTGGCATCCTCGATGTGCTGCAGCGGCGTATTGCGGACGCCGGCATCCGTAATGCGAATGTAGAGGTGATCCAGCCATCGCCTATCCCGGGCATTGGCGCCAGCGTGGGATTCACGGCGCAGATAGAGCAACGGAGCACGAACGACGATCTCCATGCTTTTGAAAGAGTGGTGAACAATTTTATCACGGAGGCGAATAAGGCCCCTGCCATCGCCAATGCCTATAGCTTTTATTCGGCCCATACGCCTGCGTACAATCTGTCGGTGGACCGGGAGAAATGCGAAAAGCTGGGTGTCAATGTGGGGGATGTGTTCACGACGATACAGGCCTTCATGGGAAGCCTTTATATCAACGATTTTACCACCTACAACAGGACCTTTCACGTAGTGGTGCAGGCGGACACGGTGTTCCGGGGCATGATCTCGGACATGGATAAGTATTATGTACGTAACCAGGCAGGGGAGATGCTGCCGCTGGGAACCCTGGTCAGCTATCAGCCGACGGAGACGGCGCCTCTGATCTCCCATTTCAATATCTTCCGTACTGCGGAGGTGGATGGGGTACCTGCGACGGGGGTGAGCAGTACACGGGCGCTGGATGCATTGAAAAAGGTGGCGGCACGGGTGCTGCCGACGGGTTATACATATGAGTTCTCGGGTCTTAGTTACGAAGAGGTAAAGGCAGGTTCCGCGACGGTATATATTTTTATGTTCTCCATCACTTTTGTGTTTTTGTTTTTGGCGGCGCTCTATGAGAGCTGGTCGGTGCCTTTCAGCGTGCTGCTGGCGGTGCCTATCGGCGCTTTTGGAGCGATACTGGCATTGGAGCTGGTGCCAAAACTGACGGACAACGTTTATGCCCAGATAGGTCTTATTACGCTTATCGGCCTGGCGGCCAAGAATGCGATACTCATCGTGGAATTCGCCAAGGTACGGGTGGACAGGGGGGAGGACCTGATAGCCTCGACGCTGGAGGCGGTGAAGCTGCGTCTGCGGCCTATTGTCATGACTTCGCTGGCCTTTATCCTGGGCGTGCTGCCGCTGGTCTTTGCTTCGGGTGCAGGGGCGGTGGCGCGGAGGACCATCGGGCTTACGGTATTGGGAGGCATGCTGGCAGCTTCGACGCTGGCGATCTTTATCGTGCCGGTGCTTTTCGTGCTGATCACCCGGGCATCCTATGGGAAGAAAAAGCTGGAATATCTCAAGGCACATCACCATGAGCTGATGGAAAAGGCAAAGAAAGTGGAGGCGCAAAGCATAGATCCGGAGCTCGAGTTCGAGATACAAAAATCGCGGGACCTCCATTTCGGGGGTGATGAGACCAAACCTGTTCAGGCATGATAGCGAATACCTTTATAAAACGTCCGGTGACGGCCATCGTCATATCCGTCGTCCTGATCATCGCGGGTACGATCTGTATCTTCAACCTGGCGGTGGATCAGTACCCGAACATCTCTCCGCCGTCAGTGTCTATCACGGGCGCGTATACGGGCGCGGATGCGCAGACGGTGGAGCAGACGGTGGCGGTGCCCATAGAGGAGCAGGTGAACGGGACGCCGGGGATGGAGTATATGCAAAGCACGAATACGAATTCAGGGAATATGAATATCAGCGTAACCTTCAATGTGGGCACGAATGTTCATATTGCGGCGCTGAACGTGCAGAACAGGGTGGGCATCGCTTCGCCACAGCTGCCTTCGGTGGTGAGCAAGCTGGGGCTTACAGTGCGGGCGCGTAACCCTGACCAGCTGATGATGGTGGCGATATACTCCCCGAAGGGTACGCACAACATCACCTTTCTTGATAACTATACGAACATCTTTGTAGAGGATGCTTTGCTGCGCGTGCCGGGGGTAGGGGATATCCAGACGCGGACGGATCAGTTCAGCATGCGCGTGTGGCTGGACCCGAACAAGATGGCAAATTACGGGTTGATGCCCAGGGATGTGATCAATGCGCTGGACTCGCAGAACGTATATGTGGCTGCCGGATCGGTGGGCGCCCCTCCGCAGAACAATTTCCAATCTTATGAGCTGAGCGTACTGCCGAATGGCCAGCTGCAAAAGGCCTCGGATTATGAGAATGTGGTGGTGAAGAAAATACCCGACAGCGGACAGGGAGGCGGACGGCTGGTATATCTGCGGGACGTGGCACGGGTGCAGCTGGGGAAATTCACCTTTTCGGGGAACTCTTTCGTGGATGGGAAGCGGGCTTCTTTTCTGATGGTATACCAGGCGCCGGGGAGCAACGCGTTACAGACGGCGGATAACGTATACAAGGAGCTTGAGCAGCTGAAGAAGTTCTTCCCGCCGGACGTGGATTATAAGGTTCCGTTCGAGTCGGTGACGATCATCAATGTATCCATACATGAGGTGGTGATCACATTGTTACAGGCGTTGGGACTGGTGGCGGTGGTGGTATTCCTCTTTCTGCAGAACCTCCGCTCGACGCTGATACCTATCCTTGCCATACCTGTATCCATATTGGGGACCTTTTGTTTTTTTATCCCCCTGGGTTTTACCATCAATACACTGACCCTCTTCGGCTTTGTACTGGCCATCGGGATCGTCGTGGATGACGCGATCATTGTGGTGGAGGCCGTACAGCACTATATCGATGAAAAAGGGATGTCGCCAAAAGAGGCCAGCTATCATGCGATGAAGGATATTTCGGCGCCGGTGGTGGCGATCGCGCTGATACTGGCGTCGGTGTTCGTGCCGGTGGGCTTTATCCCCGGGATCGTGGGCAGGCTTTACCAACAGTTTGCGATCACGATCGCCATCTCCGTGATCATATCGGCCTTTACGGCCCTGTCGCTGACCCCTGCGTTGTGCAGTCTTTTGCTGCGGCCTTCCCATCTGGAGGTAAAGCGGAATTTTATGGCTAAGTTCTTTGTGCGGTTTAACCATCTTTTCGGGAGGATGACTCTGCGGTATGGAAATGGGGTCGGGCGCTGTATCAAGGGGGCCAGGTATGTGGTGATCCTGCTGCTGTGTATCATCGTGGGGGCTGTCTGGCTGTTCAAGATCAAGCCTTCGAGCTTTATTCCCTCGGAGGACGACGGACGGCTCTATGTCACTTACCAGCTGCCGGAAGCGTCTTCCGTGACGCAGTCGGTAGAGACGATCACCAAGCTGATGGGTATCGTGGGGAAGACACCGGGTATAAATCATTTCGCAGCCTTGTCGGGGTTGAACATCCTCAACGGAGGCGCGAACTCCAATAACGGGACGATCTTTGTCATGTTGAAACCTTGGGAGGAGAGGAAGACACCGCAAGAGCAGCTGCCGGGGCTGATCAATGTCATACAGGAGCGTATCGCCAGGGCGGGGATCAAGAATGCCAATGTGGTGGTGGCGGCACCTCCGCCCATTCGGGGCATCGGCCGTGCTGCGGGCTTTTCCATGCAGATAGAGCAGGGCAATACCAATGACGACGTACACCAGTTCGAGAACGTCATAAAGAAATTCGTGGCAGCCTGTAAAAAGAACCCGGCTACTTCCACTGCATTCTGTTATTTCGGCGCGCATACGCCGAGCTACAACCTGACGGTGGACAGGGATAAGTGTCAAAAATTAGGGGTGAGCATCTCGGATGTCTTCAACACCATGCAGGCTTATATGGGCAGTCTCTTCGTGAATAATTTTACGTTATACAACCGTACATTCCACGTGGTGGTACAGGCCGATACGACCTTCCGGGCCCTTATCTCCAATATGGACAAATATTATGTGCGGAACCAGGCGAGCCAGATGCTGCCGCTGGGCACGCTGATCCATTATGAGCCGGTGGAGACGGCGCCGTTGATCACGCACTTCAATATATTCCGCAGCGCGGAGGTGGATGGCTCCACGCCGGCGGGCTATAGTTCGGGGCAGGGTATAGAGGCGTTAAAGGAGATCGCGGCCCGTGTGCTTCCACAGGGATATAAGTATGAATTCTCAGGGTTGTCCTATGAGGAGATCAAGGCGGGGCAGACGACGATCTATATATTCGCCTTTTCCATCTTATTCGTCTTTCTTTTTCTGGCTGCTTTGTATGAGAGCTGGTCAGTGCCCTTGTCGGTGATGCTGGCCTTTCCCATCAGCGCGTTCGGGGCGATATTGACGCTGACCTGCCTGCCTATGCTGACAAATAATGTCTATGCGCAGATAGGGTTGATCACCCTGATCGGTCTTTCGGCCAAAAATGCGATCCTCATCGTGGAATTTGCCAAGGTGCGGGTGGATAGGGGCGAGCCATTGCTGCAATCCACCCTGGAGGCAGTGAAGCTGCGTTTACGGCCCATCGTGATGACATCGCTGGCCTTTATCCTGGGGGTGATGCCCCTGGTGCTGGCGTCGGGAGCCGGGGCCGTGGCCCGTAAAACGATAGGATTTGCGGTGCTGGGGGGTATGGTGGCGTCCACCTCGATGGCGATCTTTATCGTGCCTGTGCTGTATGTGCTATTCACACGGCTGTCTTATGGACGGCGGCAACTGGAGTGGCTGCAGGCGCATCATGAGGAGCTGCTGGAGAAGGCCCGCCGGGTCGAACGGCAGAACATCGATCCTGAGCTGGAGTACGAGATCGCCCTTGCCCATGCGGAGAATAACAGGAGCCGGGAGGAAAATGGCCAATAAATAAAGCGGGCCCTTCGGCAGGGCCCGCTTCGCTGTCAGGATCATTGTTTTATTCGTTTATGCCAGAAATAGTAGGATAGGATCCCTGTTCCAAACCAAAGAAGTAAGGTAAGCATCATGGGATCGAACTTGCCGGCCGCGGCAATATTGGTATATGTCGCACCCACCAGATCGAAGAACAAGCCAGCGTAGGCCCATTCCTTGACCCTGTAGAGACCGGGGATCAGGATGGCGATGGACCCGAGCAGCTTGGCAAAACTGATAAACTGGATAAAATAAACGGGATAGCCCATAAAGTCATGCATCATTTTGATGGCATCATCGGTGGGTTTCAGGCCGCCGATGGCGGAGAACAGCATGAGCGCTGCAAAAAGAATGGTGAATACCCAATAAAGAATGTTGATTGTTTTTGGTTTCATCATTTATTGTTTTTTTGTTTGAAAGTTTATCATCCAGTTGATGCCGTATTTGTCCGTGAATTCGCCGAAATAGGCGCCAAAGAACATATCCTGCAATGGCATGGTGATATTTCCGCCGGCTGACAGCTCGTCAAAGATCCTTTTGGCTTCCTCTCTTGTGCCGGGTTCGATACTGATATGCATATTGTTGCCCTGGATAAGGGTAAAACCCATTTCTTTTGGCGCGTCCGTACCCATGAGGATATGGTTGCCTGTAATGGGCAGCTCGACATGAAGCACCATATTCTTTATGGTTTCGGCAACGGGCGGGTGGCCGGCTTCTGCCGGTATATCGCCAAAGCGCTGGATCCCTCCATTGAATTCAGTCCTGAAGACGGATTGATAAAACCTGAATGCCTCTTCCGTATTGCCGGGGAAGTTCAGATAGGAGCAAACCCTGGGCGTATTGTCGGTCTTAAGCTCTTTCCTCAGCTTGAATTGGGTCTCGATATACTGATCTAGGTTGGTGAGTGCCATCGCCAGCCCTTCCCTGAAGCCCATTTGGATAACTTTTTCGAGATCGGCAAGACTTTCGTATGCTATCTTGATGCTGACGGTGGTGGTATTTGCCCCTTCGCTGAATACATTTGCCCATGTCGAACGGGGAAATTCTGCGTTGACATTCCCTTCTTCATCACAGAATGCGTCTAATCCTGTGAAACCTTTTTTGGGGGTGATCTTTTTATAATCGGCCCTGCACCAGTGAGCGGCATTTTCGGGAGAGACCATTGCATACAGCCAATGGCCGCCCTCTCTGAAGTCCATAGTCTTTGTCCTGGTCTGAAAAGGTTTTGGCGCCCACCAAAGGTCCAGCAGCTCGGGTTTTGTCCAGGCGTCCCAGACCAGGTCGATGCCGGCGGCAAACTCACGCTGTACATAAATGGTATTCGTCTCCTTGTTGACAGTGAAATCGAAAAACAATTGGGTATTCATCTTTTGGTGTTTTGGATAGTTGCTAATACATTGTCCAGCTGATGGAACCGGTTTTCCCAGATCTTCCTGAATTGCCCGAGCCACTTATCGATCTCTTTCATTTTATCGATCTGCAGCAGATAGTAGATCTCCCGGCCTTCTTGTTTTTTTGTCAGGAGCTCGCATTCCGACAGGATGCGTAAATGTTTGGATATGGATTGCCGCGTCGTATCAAAGTGTTCGGCAATAGCGTTGGGTGTCATTGCCTGGAGGGCTATAAGTCCGATGATCGCCCGTCTTGTCGGGTCGGCGATGGCCTGAAATATATCTCGTCTCATTTTTTAAAAATTAGGAATCCGAACGGTTGCAAATATATGTGCAGCCAATCGGTTTCGCAAATTTTTTTTGTTTTTTTGCGAATTGCTGAAGGTGTTTGGGGGGTATGACGGGTGCAACGCTTTACCGGATGAATGTATTTGCCTTTCGATCGTGCATAAATAAGCCTACCCATACCAGGATACCAATGATCAGCGGAAAAAAGAAGGGATGACCGTCGAGGTTTGCACGGACCATGATGGCAATGGCCCCGCCCAGGTAGCCGGTGAGCAACACCGCACCGAGCACAGCAGTCCGGGGTATTATATACAGGATAGTGCATAGCAGCAATAAAATACCTATACCTTGTACGGAGCTTTCCGGCCAGCCCAACTGGGCGCTGCCTTGCATGGAGGGGGCCGTCTTTGCTATTTTCATGATGGCGTCGACAAGCAGGAAAAGTATACACAAGCCGCTGATGATCCACCCGAACCAGAATTTCCCTTTAGAATGAGTTGTCATTGTTCTTTTGTTTTGATGGTCAAAAATACAGATGGGCCATGTCAAACATAAGGGGTGAATGCGACATTCCGGGAAGGTGTTTACGCCATCGGCCAGGATCTCATCGGCGGTGGAATCTATCGTCTGTAACGATGTCCCTTTTGTACGCCATATTTGCAGAACTGATAAATAAGCAATATTTTGATGGTCAACAGCTATTGATAATGATAGTTTCCCGGACAAGATTGTATTTTCTTTTGATCCTGTTCCTGAAATTATCTGAGAAACGGCACGAGCGATACGACTACTGTTTTGGCGAAGAGGAAAATATAGTATC
>DASZVM010000885.1:0-2919 GCA_035547295.1 Puia sp.
GGAAAGAAAAAAAGCAGTAAAGGTTACATTTGGAAATTTGCCTAAGGCTCTATGAGCCTAAAAGTGCTGATCCTGGCAGCGCTTAATCCCCCCAGATCTCCCCTTCCCCTTTCAACCACTCCTTCACGAGCTCCGTCGTGACAGACTTGGGTCTTTCGAGAGGGAAACCCAGCGCGCGGTCCCAGCAGAGACTGGCAAGTACGCCCAATGCCCGGCTCACGCCAAAAAGCACCGTGTAGAACTCATACTCCACCATCCCGTAATGTACCAGCAACGCCCCGCTGTGCGCATCGACGTTAGGCCAGGGGTTCTTGATCTTGCCCAAAGATTGAAGGATGGGCGGCACCGTATCATATATGTTCCACACCGTCTGTACCAGCGGGTCGTCCGGCATGTGCTTCTTGCCAAATTCCATCTGGGCGGTAAATCGGGGGTCTGTCTTGCGCAGCACCGCATGACCATAACCCGGCACCACCTTCCCTTCGCTCAATGTCTTCTTCACATAAGCCTCTATCTGCTCGTTGGAAGGCAGCTCCACGCCCAGCTCTTTCCGCATATCCAGTATCCATTTGATCACTTCCTGGTTGGCAAGGCCATGCAAGGGACCTGCCAGCCCGTTCATGCCCGCGGCAAAGCTCAGATAAGGATCGCTGAGGGCTGAACCCACCAGGTGTACCGTATGCGCGCTGACATTCCCTCCTTCATGATCTGCATGGATAGTCATGTACAGACGCATCAGTTCCCGGAAAGCCTCGTCCTCGTAACCCAGCATATGGGCGAAATTGCCGGCCCAGTCCAGGAGACCGTTGGGATGGATATGATCTTCATTTTTGTATTTCCTGCGATAAATATAGGCCGCAACCCGGGGCAGCCTGGCGATGAGGTCCATGGAATCATCGAACACCGCCTCCCAATAATCCTTTTTATTCATCCCCTCCGCATACTTCTCCGCAAACTTGCTCTCCGTCTGCAAAGCCATGATGGCGATGACAAACTGTGTCATGGGATGCGCGTCCTTGGGAAGGGCTTCGATGGCAGCAAAAACATGGTTGGGGACATGGCTCCTGCGCTGCCAGTTGGCCGTGAGGTCATGTACATCCTGCTCCGAGGGCAGCTCGCCCAGCAACATCAAAAGAAAAAGGCCCTCCGGCAGTGGTTCGGTACCACCAGCCGCCTTCGGCAGCTTTTTTTGAAGCTCAGGAATGGAATATCCCCTGAAACGGATACCTTCTTGGGCATCCAGCAACGAGGTCTCGCTCACAAGCCCCGTAATACCCCGCATACCCTGGTAGATCTGCGAAAGCGTCACTTCGCCTATTTTCTTACTTCCGTGCTCTTTTAACAGATCCTTTATCTCGGCAGCTACTTTATCCGCCTTGCCTTTAAACCTTTCTCTTAATGTTAATGCCATGTCGATGCTGATTTTTAACTCGCTAAAGTTACTATACGAATCGTTGTAATACAAACGATTCTCAGGCTTTTAGATTATTTTAATATGCCTGAAAAAATTCCCTCCCGGGCCTAATAATTTCCTTATTTCGGCGTTCGCGCATACAGCCAGAAAGCTACCCCGCTAAAGATGATGTTCGGCAGCCAGGCGGCGATGATGGGAGGGAAGCTGCCCTTCGTGGAAAAAGTGACAGAGAACTTATCCATCACGACAAAAATGGCAGCCATGACGATCCCCGTAGCCAGGTGCAGACCGCTGCCGCCTCTGATCTTGCGGGTGCCGATGATAGCCCCCATCAGGGTCATGATGATGACGGAAAAAGGCGTGGCATCCCGGTGATACAGCTCCACCTTAAAGGTATTCAGTCCTTCGGCCCCCCGCACCTCCTCCATATGGATGAACTGATGCAGCTCAGGCGTGGTAAGTTTATCCTTTAAATAATCGTCCCTCCTCAGCTCCTTGGGCAGCACGTTCAGATTGACGTGCATGCTGTCCTTCTTATCTACAGACTCCTTCAACCCGTCGATCTTTCGCTCGATGATGCTCGTAAGCTTCCAGTCCTTTTTGACCGGGTCCCATTTGATGTTCTCCGCCCGGAGGTTGTAATAGACCTTATTGGCCTTCACCTTCTGCATAAAGAAGTTGCTGGCCGACTTGTTCGCTGTGTCATAGTACCTGAACCCCACATAGGTATTGGGGTCCACCCGGAGGTAAAAGTTATTGGTACGGTAATAAT
The DNA here is from genome assembly GCA_035547295.1 of Puia sp. Classification (GTDB taxonomy): domain Bacteria; phylum Bacteroidota; class Bacteroidia; order Chitinophagales; family Chitinophagaceae; genus Puia. The sequence continues at coordinate 2,187 of DASZVM010000885.1, forward strand.
CCGAATTGTACGAGCTGTTGCGGTCCACATAGACGGCCTGAAAATCCGTGCGGATCTCATTGGCCCTGGGCACCCAGTATTGGCTGGCCAGCCAGAAGATAAGGGCCAGGACAAGACTGCCGTAGAAATAGGGTCTCAGCATGCGGTTGTACCTGACACCCCCTGCCAGGATGGCGATGAACTCCGACTTGAGCGCCATTTTGCTGCTGAAATAGATGACCGCGATAAAGGTCATCAGGGGAAAGATCATCGACATGATAAAAGGGACAAAGCCGATGTAGTAGTTCTTCACCAGTTGCCAGGCCGTCATCCCCGACTTGACAAAGTCATCCGCCTTTTCGCTGGTGTCGATAACGACCGCGATCACCGTGATCACCAGCATGGTGAATATAAAGGTCCCGAGGAATTTCCGGAGGATGTATCTGTCGAGCAGTTTGAGCATGCGCCGCAAATGTACGCCCCCATTTTCATAATCATCTCCTAAAATCGGGAGGCCTATAATCTCGTCTGCAGCAACGGCGCCTGCTCCCGTTTCCAGCTTAAAAAATCCCCTTGAAGAATATGTTTCCGCGCCTCCCCCACCAGGTACAGATAAAAGGCCAGGTTATGCACGCTGGCAATGGTCAGTCCCAGTATCTCCTTGGATTTCACCAGGTGACGGAGATAAGCCTTGCTGTAGTACTGGCTCCAGTCGCTGTCGATACCGTCATCGATGGGGGAAAAGTCCTTTTCC
>DASZVM010000886.1:0-5741 GCA_035547295.1 Puia sp.
TCTTCCGGAGCTGCAAGGGCTTTGCAATTTATCTGGAAAGACCTCAAAATAACGGGCAAAGCGTACCGCGTACCCACCCGTACGGGCAGCATCGCGGAGCTGAACCTGGTCACGGAAAAGGATTGCAGCGTCCAGGAAGTAAATGAGGCGTTCCGTAAAGCCGCGGCTAATGGTCCGCTGAAAGGTGTCATCGATGTGCTGGAAGACGAATGGGCTTCCTCCCGTATCGTAGGCGACCCTCATTCTTCTCTTATGGATCTGCCGTTGACGACGAAGATCGGGAATCTCCTGTCCATTGCCTCCTGGTATGACAATGAGTGGGGATTTTCCAACAGGCTGGCGGAAGTGGCGGGCTGGCTGGCGGGGAAGGTATAAATCCGGGAATGGGTCTTTGTCTGAACAGGCCGTCCTGGTAGTAATACGTACCAATGAAAAATTAGAAATTCCAATGGCCGAGCGGCCTCCAGATCCTTAAAAACATTCGCCTTCGGTCATCCCGGAAATACTGGCTCAGATAGTAGCCTGCCCGGATGACGTAACCCTGCATCGGAGGCTGTCTTTTCACTTTAAACCGAAGATAGATGGTGTCTCCTGCATATTTATATCTGCCCTTATACCCTGTAATGATCTTCGGGATCATTTCTTCAAATAATGTTAAAAACGTCTTACCTTTTCAAAAAGAAGGAATAATTTATCATGCGCATCCTTTTGGCAATAATTTCCCCTTTCCTTTTATATCAATCCATCTCCGCACAAACCCAACGTGCCCGCGACCTGGGTCTCCGCATCGGTGTCCTTTCTCCCGGCAAATGGAATGCTATCACAGATGTCCCCGGCGTAAAGGTCGGTCATACCACCCTGAACCAGGGTGACTCCGTACATACCGGCGTCACCGCCATCATTCCGGCCGACGGCAATCTCTTTCAAAAAAAAGTAGCGGCCGGTATCTTTGTCGGCAATGGCTTTGGCAAGATGAGCGGCAGCACCCAGGTACAGGAGCTGGGCAATATAGAAGTACCTATCGTCCTTACCAACACCCTGAGCGTAGGCACTGCCATGCAGGCCGTTGTCGAATACACCCTGCACCAAAAAGGAAATGAGGAAGTATATTCGGTCAACGCGGTAGTGGGAGAAACCAACGACGTAGAACTCAACGACATCCGGGGCATGCATGTCACAAAAGAACATGTATGGCAGGCAATATCGTCCGCCCATACAGGTCCCGTGGAAGAGGGGTGTGCAGGAGCAGGAACAGGCACTACCTGCTTTGGATTTAAAGGCGGCATCGGCACAGCCAGCAGGAAGCTGCCCGTCTCGCTGGGAGGTTATACCGTCGGCGTTATCGTGCAGACCAATTTCGGCGGTGTGCTGGAAATAGACGGTGTGCCCGTGGGAAAAGAATTAGGTAAATACTATCTCAGCGACAAGCTGAACGATCCCGTGGACGGGTCCTGCATGATGGTAGTGGCCACCGACGCACCGCTGGACAGCAGGAACCTGGGCAGACTGGCCAAACGGGCATTTATGGGACTGGCAAAGACGGGGGGCATCGCTTCCAATGGCAGCGGCGATTACGTGATCGCTTTCTCGACCAATGATTCGACACGCGTCTTTTATGAACCCGGTGGTCCTGTGCAAACAGTAGAGACATTGGATAATGAATTTACCTCTCCTCTCTTCATGGCAGCCATCGAATCCACGGAAGAGGCCATCATCAATTCCCTGCTTGCGGCCAAAACCACCAGGGGCAGCAAATACGGGACAGTAGAAGCCATTCCCATGGACAAGCTGATCCGGATACTAAGAAAATACAACCGTATAAAGTAATGAGCGACCTTTTCGTATTTGTAAATGATCTGTTCGTCCCGGCTTCCGAAGCCTCTCTTTTGGTCAGCGATCTGGCGATACAACGGGGCTATGGGGTTTTTGACTTTCTTAAGACCATCGATGGCCGGCCGGTGTTCCCTGAAGAGCACCTGGTGCGTTTTTTTTATTCCGCACAGCGTCTCCGTCTCCCCGTGGGCAAGACAAAGGAGGAGCTGTATAACATCCTTTTGCAGCTGATGGGGAAAAATAATCTTCCCGACTCGGGGATCAGGTTCACGCTTACGGGTGGTTATGCCGAGGATGGTTATGCGTTGTCAAAGCCCAATCTCGTGATCACTCAAAGCCCCCTGCAATTGCCGTCACCGGGTCTGCTGGAAAAGGGCATCCGGCTGGTGAGCTATCCTCATGTGCGGCAGCTGCCGGATACAAAGACCATCGATTACCTGATGGCTATCTGGCTGCAGCCGTATATACGGGAGAAAGGCGCCGATGATGTGGTGTATCATAAAGATGGAGTGATCTCCGAATGTCCCCGTTCCAATTTCTTTATAGTGACGGCGGATGACAAGGTGGCTACTCCTTCGGAAAATATTCTAAAGGGGGTTATCCGGGGAAAGGTGCTGGAGCTGGCGGGGCGGCAATTCAGGGTTGAAGAACGTCCTGTTTTGCTGGATGAGGTGTGGGCTGCCCGTGAGGCATTTATCACGAGCACGACCAAGCATGCGCTGTCTGTGGTGGCTGTTGATGGGAGGAGGGTCGGGGATGGTACACCCGGAAGGGTTTCGAGATGGATCAATAAGGAGCTTGAAGCGATGATAAAAGCGGGGAATGATTTTTGAATCTCCGTCCATAACTTTGCTTAAAACAAGGTGTATGGCGCATAAATTTAAAATAGGCGACCATGTAAAATGGAACTCCGAGGCGGGAATAGTATCGGGGACGATCATAAAGATCCATACGAAGGATTTCGACTATAAGGGATATACGCATCATGCTACTGAGGACGATCCCCAATATGAGATCAGGAGCAGTAAGACAGACCATATAGCAGTACATAAGACCAGCGCACTTACAAAAGAAAAGCATTGACAGCCAGCAGCCATTCGGAAAAAGACCTTTCCTTCGGATATATCGTAACTACCACCAGTCTTGCCTTTGTCGTATCCCAGCTGGACGTATCCATCGTCAATATCGCCCTGCCCAGCATCGCCAAAGCTTTTTCCGCCAATATCAGCTCACTGCAATGGATAGCGGATGCATATACCGTCGCTTTTGCCGCGCTCATGCTGTCGGCAGGGGGGATGAGCGACAGGTTGGGTTCCCGGCGTGTTTTCCAGTTCGGGCTATTGTTATTCGGGGTGGCATCCACGGGTTGCGGGCTGGCCTGGAGCACGGCCAGTCTCGTCGCCTTCCGCGCCCTACAAGGTGTCGGCGCGGCCACCATGATCCCCAGCTCTCTTTCTATCCTCAACCAGGCTTTCTCTCACCGGCCGGATCAACGTGCACGGGCCGTCGCCCTGTGGACGATGGCGGGAGGAGTATCCATCGCGGCCGGGCCCATCCTGGGAGGTCTCTTCCTTCACATCAGCAGCTGGCGACTGATATTTATCGTCAATATCCCCATTTGTATTGCAGGTATCTTTTTGAGCATACGGTTACATGAAAGCGAACGTCATCCCCACCAGGGACTGGACATCCCGGGTCAGCTCCTATGGATGCTGGCCCTCACGGCATTGATCACGGGCATCATCGAATGGCATGCTTTGGGTATCCATCATCCGCTGATCATAAGTTGCCTCCTATTCAGCGTGATCATGATGGTGCTGTTCCTGCAACGTGAGCGGCGGTCAAAAGTCCCCATACTCCCCCCGGACCTTTTTAAGGCGCCTGTTTTTAATGTGCTCCTGCTATTGGGCGTCGTAGTGAACAACGCCTATTATGGTACTGTATTCGTGCTGAGCCTGTACCTGCAAAACGTCCTGCATTATACCTCCGTCACGGCGGGGCTTGCCTTTCTACCTCTCACCGGAGGGTTTATCATTTCCAATCTGCTAAGCGGAAGGCTAATGGCCAAATACGGCATCCGGGTGCCGTTGTTCTTTGGGGCCTTGCTGGCAATGGCGGGGTATGCAGGTCTGCTGATAGCCACATCGCATACTCCTTACTGGAAGCTGTTCATTCCTTTTCTTGTCATCCCCTTTGGCATGGGTATAGCCGTACCTGCCATGACCACCGGCATTCTTTCCAGTGTCGAAAAAACCCGAAGCGGAACGGCATCCGCGATCCTAAACACCACCCGCCAGGCAGCAGGGGCAATGGGCGTGGCCATATTCGGCGCTTTGGCCAACGGGGGAGCCGGAGCAATAGCCTCTGCCGTAAGGGTCAGCGGGGCGATCTCCTGCGGAAGCCTTCTGATCATAGCAATGCTTATCTATCGATATATCTGGCGTAAATAGTCCTCTTCCTCCTTTGTAATATCTATCAATGCATACCGGGCGATGCCTACCTTCTTCATTTCATCCAGCATATTGACGGTGTTCCTGTAAGTGCTGTTCGCAGCGGGTCTGATCATCACTGAAAAGGTCTTGTTCTCTTTTTTTATCATCAGCATATCCCTGCACTCCGCATACGTATATTTTTTCCCCTTATGGATATCCCCGGTGGGATACGCATATATCTCATTGTCGCCGACAAGCAGGATCACCAGCCTTTCACTCTCTATAACCGCCTTTATCGTGGAGGGAGTAGCGTAGCCAAAGGTCTTCCCCTCATCGGCATTCAGGGTATCCAGCGACCGATGGGCAACTTTATGATCATTTGACAAAAGGACCATTTCTTTGAGATCGGGCAGCACCCGAACGCCAGCACCGGGTTTTATTACCAATAGGGACCCCCTGTCCTTTACAGCCTGGAACATGCCGTTGATAAATGCGGTGTCGGATATCCTGCCTCTTTTTGCCTCGTCCATTTGAGGGCTGTTACCATAGTAATAGATGATGGAGTCGATACCAGGTACGATACATATTACTTTATTGTCGTCGGGGTTGGGAGAAGATCCACCGCCACTCTGGCCCCTGCACCAGGTAAAAGAACAGATCACGGATATATAAACGAGGGTCCATTTTTTCATCGTTACGGATATTTATCGATACCCGTGACAAAATAGTACATTTTGGGCGCTTGAGAAAATGGCCTCATGTTAAATCTGCCGGGGCAGCTACTTTCTGCCGGCTCATCATCCACTGCCGGAGGGAAAAGATATGCAACGTATACGCCAGGGGAACCAGAAAGCCCGGCAGATAAATAAACGGGAACTTCACGATCAGTGTATTCGCGGGCTCGTTATAAAAGACCCTCAGCGGCGTGGGCATGGATAGGACGGCGATCGATACGATGTTTATCAGCAGCAGCAGACCAGCCACGTTATATACCGGCACTACCCATGAAGGCCAGCTCCTTTTTACAAAACAATAATACCCTACAGGAGCAGCAAACAGACCGCTGAGGATATCGAAATTCCTTCCTTCAAAGCTCATCTGAACAGGCAGCAGCCTGTCCACTACACATAGCCATATCACAAGCTCAACGACAATACGAAAGGATTGCAGATACAGGACCCAATGCGGCGGGATACTGTTCAATAGTTCCTTCCCTCTTTTTGAGGACAACGCCCATAAGATCACCGGCAGCGGCAGCAGCATGGCAAGACCCGGCCGGGGAGGGAGCCTGGAAAGGTCAGCAAAAAATCCCATCGAGGATAGGACGCCTAATAGCAAAAGCCATCCGCTCAACAGGAGCACCACTGTACGCAGTGCTCCCGATGACCTGCCTTTATTCCCCGAGGTCCGGACCATGGCGCTCCGTAAACCTCTAACAAGAAAGAAGATGCAAAACAGACAGCATAAGCTGAGCAG
>DASZVM010000887.1:0-5599 GCA_035547295.1 Puia sp.
AAAGAGATAGAAGGTTATTGCAAATACACCCTCCCTACTCACGGCATCATCACAAATGCAGGCAAAGCCCACCTGGAAGGCTTTGGCGGACCGGAAGGGGTGAAAAAAGGAAAAGGTGAGCTATATGATTTTTTGCGGTCCACCGGCGGCACCGCCTTTGTCATGTGGGACTACGACTATCTCCGCACCATGAGCCAAGGCATCCCGCACATTATTAAATATGGCACCCACGACGCGGACGTCATTGGCAATGTCAGTCAGAAAGACACCACCTCTTTCCTCACTGTGGACCTGGCGGATGCCGAAACCATCCACACCCGGCTGGTGGGCGATTACAATCTCCCCAATGTCCTGGTCGCCGTGACGGTTGGCCGCCATTTCGGGGTCACCGGCAAAGCAATCAAGTCCTCCATCGAAGCATATGCTCCTTCCAACAGCCGCAGCCAGCTGATGGAAAAGGACGGTAATCACATCATCCTGGACGCATATAACGCCAACCCCTCCAGCATGCGGGCCGCTATCGAAAACTTTGCCCGCCTGGTACCCATCGGGACTTCAGCCAGTCCGGAACCGACTAATAATAAGATACTCATCCTGGGCGCCATGGCGGAGCTGGGCGCGGAAAGTCTTGCCGAACACCAGGGGATCATCGATCTCATCGGACAATATCCCTGGAAAGAAGTAGTGCTGGTAGGAGGGGATTTCCAAAAGCTGCAGCATCCATATAAACGCTTTGACAACAGCAAACAGGCCGGCGAATGGCTGCGAAACAATGCACCAAAGAATGCCTATCTGCTGATCAAGGGTTCGAGGAGTGCGAAGATGGAGGAGGTGCTCGCATAATATTGCTACTTCTCCGGCGGCACCACCTGCATCAGCGCCGGGATGCTGCACGCATCATAGGCAGACACAGGCACACCGGCTGCTGGCGTCGTCTTATAATCCTTCCCCATCAACCCCGTGGAAGTGCTCCGCTTTCCATAAGCCGTATTGATATTCTTACGCAGCCAGGGCAGATAGTCCGGCTTATTACAGTCCTGTACCAGCCGGATCATGTATTGCGCAAGTATCGCATTGTATACCCCCTGCTCCTCTCCTCCCTCGAAGGGAAGGATCCCACTCCCATCGCTCATCTTATTCTTTGTAAAGTCCGCTGCCAGCACCGCATCGTTGAGATATTTCTCATCCCCCGTCTTCTTATACAGCATCACCGCCGCCCCGATACAGCTGGCCTGGTTATAGGTATGCGTCGTCCAGTCGGCAGGGTTATTATCCACTTTATTGTCGGCCACGGCACCCGTGGTCGTATTAAATAAATTCGTCCTCGCCCAGTTATATACCCCGATGGCCTTATTGGCATAATCCTCATCCTTCGTGATATTATACAAGGTCATGGCCCCGATGACGGTGGGATAATTGATACAGGCGGTCTTGCCTCTTTGTTTCCAGGCCCATTCCATTCCCCCCGTGGCAGCATCGTACGACCCTACCCGGCCCAGCGAAGCATCCCCGTTCCATACGAAGCTGAAGCCCGCCTTTGCATGATCCAGGTACTTCTGGTCACCCGTGGTCTCATACGCCCGGGCCAGGGCAATGATCCACCACATCATATCGTCCCAGATAAACCATTTATCCTGATTGGTCCAGTCATAACCCGCATATTGCTGATAATTCCCCTGATAAAGGTCCTCTATCAACTGCTTGTACTGCGCGTCACCCGTGCGTCGCCACGCGTTCATCGCCATATCGAAATAGACGGCCTGTGTCCAGATGGCCGCGATACCGCTTTTGTCCGAAGCCCTGTAATATAGCTTAGCCCCAGTGTTATACAGGTACTTATTAAAATCGTTGTACGCGGAAGTGGCGTTATTCGCCGTAAAGGATACTACCGTATTCGTCCCCGATGTGTCCACCACCGGCGGGGTATTGCTGTTGCTTTTCCCGCACGACAGGATGCCCGCCACAAGAAAACAAACTGCTGGTCTGAAAGAAAGGCTATTCATATTGTACGATTTACTTCACCGATATTTTCCGGATCCGGTTATTAGCCATATCCAACACGTAGAGGTCGTTATTCTTATCTACCGCAATCCCTGTAGGCTGATTGAATCGCGCATCGTTACCTAGTCCATCGATATATCCCGTATTATCGCTCACCCCCGCGATGGTCGTTACATTCCATGTATCCGGGGTCAGCATCCGTACCGAATTGCTCTTATCACCGCCACCCTGTCCGGAGACATAGAGGACGCCGTTATTGTCGATGGCAATACCCCAGGGGCGTGCAAAAGTGGCGGCCGTTCCAATGCCGTCGTCCATCCCGGCCACATGGGAGGTACCAGCGATGGCTACCCCATTGTCGAATGTGGCGCTGGCCGCGTCATAGGTATATTTCCATACCTGCTGGTCATCATAGTGCGTGGCAAAGATATTACCCTGTTTGTCGATAGTAATGGTACAGGGCAGGGAGTGGTTGATGATCTTTTCCACATTCCCGTTATTCAGGTGATAGATGCCGTCACCATAAAAGTCCGACCAGTAGACCTCTCCCGTGGTGCTGTTGACGACCACGGAGGTCAGCTCATTCCCGCCGGAGCCATTGTCTTTACGGGCATAGGTGGATACGGTCCCATCGGGCGTTATCTTCCGGATATTATGGCCATTCCGTTCAGAGACATAGATATTGCCGTCCTTATCCACCGTTGTGCCGCAGGGGTTATTGAACTGAGCGGCGCTGGCGGCCCCATCCACATAACCGTTGATACCGCTGCCCGCGATAGTGCTCACCGTTCCATCCGCCGCGATCTTCCTGATACGCTGGTTGCCCCCGTCCGCCACATAAACGTTCAGGTTATCATCCACGGACAACTGTCCCCGCACGCCATTGAAATTGAAACTGGCGCCCGTACCGATGCCGTCATTATAACCCCGCGGTCCCCGAACCCGCAAGCGTCGTGACCTCAAAAGAATACTGATAATTGAAAACATCAGCGCTGCTGCCTGAACCCTTGTCGATATCGACCACCAGAGGCCCGGAGCCCGTCCTTTCCGTGATCACCGCCATGATCTGGTGATCGTTCACGCCCACCACCAGCAGACGCACCCCATTGATGGATACATGCACCTGCGAGGTATCCGTGGCAAAATTGGAGCCATTGATAAGTATCTCCGTACCTAAAGGACCCGTGGCAGGCTCAAAGGTGTTGATCTTGATGGGCTGTGAGGGATTGTGTTTAAAGGCATCGTCCTTTTTGCATCCAACGGCGGCAAGGAGGACGGTGAGAAAAAGCGAATATTTTATATGAATACGCATAGATTGTTTTTAAAATTGACGAATACCATTTCCGCATCGCGCACATCACCAGCCGGTGTTCTGCACCAGCTCTCTGTCATTATTCACGTCGTTGGAGGGCAGTGGGAACAGGTAGTGCTGTTTTTTGAACACCCTGTTCTCGAACACGACCACCTTTGTAAAGTCCGGCAGATCGAAGTCGATGTTGAGACCGTACATCGGTCCGTTGTCCGTCTGTTCCGCGATCTTCCAGCGACGGACGTCAAAGAACCGGTTGTTCTCAAAGGCCAGTTCGACCCTCCGCTCTTTACGCAAAGCCGTACGCATTTCGTCCTGACTGGCCGGGGCGTCCAGCCCCGCGGAGCCGTACGCAGGCACGCCCGCGCGAACCCGTATCAAATTCAGGTACTTCAATATATCCGCATTGCCCGGATCAGATTCATTGAGACATTCCGCATAGTTCAGATAAACCTCCGCGAGACGCAGAAGGATCTCCGTCCTGTTGTTAAAGTCCCATTTGCCAAAACCCATGGCCTTGCGGGCGACATATCCCGTCCTGGAATAATCGTTGGACGTTTTGGAATGACCCGAATTGCCATGATAAGCGAAATCAGTATAGATCTTGCCATTCTGGGTATTCAGCCAGAGGCTGTTGCTGTAGGTGATGTTCACATAGAACCGGGGCTCCCTGTTCACCCAGGGATTATAAATAGACCTCGCCTGGTCGTCCAGGGGGGCCTGGAAGACAGAATAGCCGGAGCTTTGATAGCCGGAGAGGGGATCGTCGATGCTTCTGCCGTTGGCGGTAAAGAAGGCATCCACCATATTCTGCGTAGGATCGATGGCTGTGCCTCCCCTGGAGTCGTTGCCGCCCGGTGCGCCGTCATGAAAGGGCGTCAGGGCATATTGCCAGGGGCCGATGCTGTTGGGTACCCGCACAAAGATGGCTTCCTTGTTCCAATCCTTGATGATGGCATTCTTGCAGGACATATAAGGGTCGATCACGCCATTGCTCATCTCTATGTTGAGATCGTAGACGGACGGCACGAATTGCGTAATAAAATCCTTGTAGGCAGTGGCCGCCTTTGCCCATTTTCCCGCGTCATAGGTCTGGCTGATCAGCTGTTTGCCGTCCTTGTTCTTCAGGGCCGCATAATCGGTGTTGCCGTTGAACAACGGGCTGGCGGCATACATGAGGGCCTGGGCACGGATGGCCAGGGCAACCCCCTTTGTGATACGGCCGCCGTCCACATCGATGGTATAGCTCACCGGAAGGTCAGCGGCAGCTTTCTCCAGCTCGCTCGTCACATAATCGGTGCATTCATCATAGGAGCTGCGGGCCACCTGCAAATTGGCGTCCACAGGCACAGGCTCCTCACCCATCAGTACAACAGGTCCGTATATACGCATGAGATAGAAGTAATAGATAGCCCGAAGCGCCCGTGCTTCCGCCTTGTGCTGCTTTATCTGGTCGGCCGATATGCCGCTGATATTGTCGGCTTTTTGGATAAAAACGCTCGCAGCCCGGATACCCTGGTAATAATGGGTCCAGTAGGCGCCCGAGATACCTGTGTTGGCGTCCCAGCTGCCGTTGTTGATATTCTGCGAAGGGCGGTCCTGCCAGGTGATCTCCGCTTCGTCCGAAGCGCAGGTCCATACGCCTGCGTTGTCATCGCCGCCAGGGTCGCGTTGTCCATATTCATTCGGGATGCGGCTGTAGACATTCGCCAGGAATCTGTTGGCGGTAGGCCAGGACTGGAAAGTTTTATCCAGCGATATATTTTCTTCAGGCACCTGGCTCAGATATTTCTTACAGGATGGGAAAGAGAGACAGGATATGGCCAGCAATGTATAATATATAGTCTTCATCTTTATTCGCGATTTTTAAAACTTAAAATTTACACCCATGGTGATCGTCCTCACATTGGGATAGGTGTTGCCGTTGCCTGTGTTCAGCTCCGGGTCCCACAGCTTGAATTTGCTAAAGGTCAGCAGGTTCAGTCCCTGCAGATAAACGGCCGCGTTCTTTACGCCCCACCTCGTCAGGAAGGTCGTTGGCAGATTGTAGGATAGCTGGGCCGTCTTTAGCCGCATAAAGCTGATGTCCTTCACCCACCAGGAGCTCATCTGGTAATTATTGAAATTGTTGGCATTGCCATAAGCCAGACGGGGATAGAAAGCGTTCTGGCTGGGATGCTCCGGTGTCCATCTGTCGGCCGCGATGGCAAATACATTGCTTTGCTCCGCCGTAAAGGGATCAATGGCATCGCCGCTGATATACCGTTTCGCATCGGCAACGCCCTGGAA
>DASZVM010000888.1:0-3477 GCA_035547295.1 Puia sp.
TAGGCTTTGTATTCTTTTTTATTTTCCTTTAAGGCCTCCTCATATGCCGGCCATCCCTCGTTGACATGGGTGTCCAGTCCGGCATAGTGCAGCAGCAACGGCGCTTTTATCTGTGGCACCAAATCTTTGGGTGGCTGAGAGCCATAGAAAGGGACGGCAGCGGACAGATCGGGTATCCGGACGGCCATCATATTGACGACCCAGCCGCCAAAGCAAAACCCCACCGCGCCTATTTTCCCATTGCAGGAGGGATGGGTTTTCAGGTATCCATAAGCCGCTATAAAATCTTCCAGCATTTCATTCTTATCTCTTTTGCTCTGCAACTCACGGCCTTTGTCATCATTACCCGGATAGCCGCCCAAAGGCGTCAAGGCATCCGGGGCAATGGAGATAAATCCGGCCAAAGCCGCCCGTCTGCCGACATCTTCAATGTATGGGTTTAAACCACGGTTCTCATGCACAACGACGATGCCTCCCGGCTTCTTCTTTGCGTCGGCAGGCTGGGATAGTAATGCCTTGATCGTTCCACCCCCTTTTTCGGAGGTATAGGTGACATATTCCGACTTCAACCGCGGATCATCAGGTCTTACCTGCAGGGTATTCTGATAATCCGGCATCAGAAAGCTCATCAGCGTGGGTACCGTCATGCTGCCTGCCGCATAAGCGGAGAGCTTTTCCATAAAATCACGTCTGCTGAGCCTGTTGTGGGCGTAGTCATCATACAGATCGAAGACTTCCTGTTTGACGTCCTCCTTTTTTATTTTACCGCTGTTCATTTGGATGGCTGGTTTGTATTAAAGTTAGGTGATTTTCCGGCCAGATCCGCGTGCGAAAACCCAAAATGCTTTTCTTGCCTTTTTCGCGGTGATCAAGTTACTGATATCCCCGTTTAAGCAGACTTTTTGCACCAGACTCGAAGGCATCGGGGGATGGCACGAAGAAACCAAATGCATCGGCCAAACGATTTGTCATGTTGAATGCAAAACAAACGGCAAGCGTGTCCTCGATCCGCTGTTGGGAAACCCCGGGACAATAACGTCAGCCGCTATCGGGCGGAAGACCCTGACCTGTTCGGAATACCATGTGATTGAGTAAATTCGCGTATGGAAGAGATAGTACATATTCCGGTGGAGTACGGAGGGGTAGTGCAAGAGTTTGAAGCGAGATTGCAGGTATGGCAATACGGGTATCGTTTTTTTGTGCCCGTCGATGGCGTGGATCTGATGTTCGAGCGGGATGACGCAGGGAATCACCGGGCTGTGGTACCGGAGGGGTATGCAAAGAAACTCCCTGACCGGGGGCTTGTTATGGCGATTGCAGCCGTGCTGGATGGGGTATTGTGAGGTCGATCGTTTTTACGTTATAGGTTATTGCGTATATTTGGGAGCAAGCGGTCAGGTTATGACGACAGTCCACACAAACGAACAAACAGACAAAAAAATATGTCAATAACAAAAGAAGCTGAGCTGATCGGGATGAAAAAGGCAAGCGAAGCCGTTGCCCGCACCTTAAAAGAAATGAGGAACTACGCTCAACCCGGAATGACAACAAAGCAATTGGACGACTATGGGGCAAAAATGCTCCTGGATCTGGGGGCAAGATCTGCACCCTATCTGGCCTATGGTTTCCCGGGTTGTACCTGTATAAGCGTAAACAATGAGTTTTGCCACGGTATCCCGTCCGACAAAAAAATACTGAAAGAAGGCGATCTGGTTAATATCGACGTTTCCGCCGAGCTTGACGGCTTCTGGTCGGACAATGGCAGCTCGTTTGTGCTTGGGGAAGACATAAACCAACATCAAAAACTCGTAGATGCCTCAAAACAGATACTGCATAAGGCGATCTATAACATAAAAGGCGGCGTTCGCATTTCGGATATAGGACAGCTAATTGAATTGGAGGCTAAGAAACGTGGTTACAAAGTAATTAAGAACTTGACAGGACACGGAATAGGCAGAAGCCTTCACGAAGAGCCAGGCGAAATAGCAAATTACAGGAACCGGTATAACCTGACAAGGTTTAGAAAGAACGCTGTGGTTGCGATCGAGACATTCATTTCAACAACGTCAACTTATGCTGAAACCCTCAACGATGGTTGGACGATGGTTGGAAATAAAGGCGGCTTTATGGCGCAGCACGAACATACTATCATAGTTACGGAGGGGAACCCAGTCATATTGACAGCAATGAATGGGGTTTGGAATTGACAAGGGAAAGCAAAGATCGGATCGACAAAATTCTTAATGTACATAAAGCCCAACGAGCTTTATCCAACTACAGACAGACTCGAAATCAATGAAGAGGAAAACCTGCCAGGAGCTGCTGAATATCGAAACAATTTCCTTCGCCTTTAAAAACAAACGGCCTGACACCTCCAGCCAGATCATCTCCTGTTTTTATTCCTGCTATCGGCCTCTCTTTATTAAATGGGCCAGGATCACTTATCACACCTATCCGGCCGACCTGATCGAATTCGCAGCCGATAGCTCTTTTACGGACGGGGTTCTGAAACTGCAGGAATCCGCCAGTCATGGTCAACTTTATCAAAGCAGGGCCAGCGTAAAAACAATACTTTTTCAGTACTGCCGGAACATGCTCCTGGGCCATTTGACAAAAGAAAAACGGCAGGCGGAAAAAAACAAAAAGATCGAGTCCCTTTTTTCATCTGAAACAGCATACCTTACTACTGATGGGGAAGATCGACTAAAAGAAAAAAGACTCGACAACCTTATGCTGGCCCTGTCAAAAATGCCTGCCGCAGACCGGCAGATCATCCAATGGAGACATATGGAAGAGAGATCGAATGATGAGATCGCAAGGCTTTTGGCTATTACAGTAGCGTCCGCCACTAACCGTATTTACAGATGCATGCAGCGATTAAGGGATCTTGTGGATGAAACGGACAAAAAACAATTACCATGACCGAAAAAAACTGGTATGGGCATTACAACTGAACAATATGAAAAGATCATCCGCTTCCTGGATGCCGGAATGGGACCGGCCGAAATGGATGCGTTCGAAAAAGAAATGGCTGCCAACCCGGAGATGCGTGACCAGTTGGAATTTGAACAATCGATAAGAGATGAATTTTCCTCCAACAACATCACCAGCCTGCCCGGCGACTCACTTGCAATCAACAGTGCCGCAGCCAGGGTAATGCCCGGGAAAATAAAACGGATGCGAAAATGGTTTTCCGCCGGCGCTGCAGCCATAATAGCCTTCATACTTGTCGCGGTTTTTTGGCAAAAAACCGGAAAAGCTCCGGATATCGCTCGTAAAATGGATACGCTTCTCCCATCTGCCGGCCAGTCCGGCACAAAGATGCCTCCTGTCCAACATAGCAGCCAGGCCATCGACCTCTCTTTATTATTCAGGCAATATTTTAAAAAAGATGCGCTGCCCGAACAATATCCTGTCTTTTTGGCGCAGGCGCTGACGGACTATGCATCCGGGAACTATACAACCCTGCAACAGCTA
>DASZVM010000889.1:0-5412 GCA_035547295.1 Puia sp.
GCCGGATGACCTGGTCCTGGAAAAAGAGATATGGAGAAATATCCGTTATAGATATGATCGGGAAAAAGACAAGATAGAAGAAGAAGAGCTTGGCACCTTTTCCCAATACCCCATCCGGCTGGCCTGGGCCATCACCATCCATAAAAGCCAGGGGCTCACCTTCGACAAAGCCGTCGTCGATGCAGGCGGGTCCTTCGCACCGGGACAGGTATACGTAGCCCTTAGCAGGTTGCGGTCCATTGACGGGCTCGTATTACAGTCCCGTATTCCCCCCTATGCCATCAGCACAGACGCCAGGGTCATCGAATATACGGACAACAGGATGTCTGATCGTGAAATGCTGACGCACCTGCATGAAGATCAGCACACCTATATACATGCCACGCTGCAAAAAGCCTTTGACTGGGCCCGGCTCACCGCATCCTTGCAGGACCATCATGCCGCCTATGACCACCGGCAGATACCTGCCAAAATAAAAGCCATCACGCTCTCCGCCGCATGGCTGGAAAGATCCGTCCATCAACATGAGACCGCCCTTAAATTCACGCGTCAGCTTGATCTGCTGCTGTACACCGCCCGTGAAGACGGTTACCGCCAGCTACAGCAACGGATACAGGCTGCAGCCGCCTGGTTCCTCCAATCCCTGGAGGAAGATCAGATCAAGCCGTTGCAACAGCATATCGAAGAAGTAAGGATACAAAAGAAAGTAAAGAAATATCTCACGGAATTACAGGAGCTAAGGGCGATGCTCATACGCAAACGACAGCAGTTGGAAGACGCCCTGCAAATGGTGGACGGACTGCAAAAAGGCCTCGACACCACTCAGCTGCTGTCCGGCTTGCAGGAAGCCCGGAAGAACAGGGATACACCCCCGCCTGCAGAAACGGCTGTCACGTCCGCCACACCACCATCCGGCAAGTCCGGAAGCTCCGGCAAACCCGGCAAAACGCCCAAAGGAGAAACACACCGTATCAGCCTTCATCTCTACAAGGCAGGCATCCCTATTGCCGAGATCGCCGCCCGCCGCAACCTGGCCGTCACCACCGTGGAAGGACACCTGGCGGCTTTTATCCCCACCGGGGAGATCGATCTGAAAGAGCTGGTGCCCGAAGAAAAGATGGACACCATCCGCACCACCTTTTCGGAATTGGGCAACACCACCCTGAATGCCCTCAAGGCCAGATTGGGAGACAACTACAGCTTTGGAGAGATACGGGCCGTCCTGGCATCTATCAGGGGCACGAACGCTTCGCCCCCTAGTCCGCCCTCAGGCTCTTCACCGGATTGGCAACGGCCACCTTCAAAGCCTGGAAGCTCACCGTCAGCAGGGCGATCAGCAAAGCCATTATCCCCGCCAGGATGAACACCCACCACCCGATATCGATATGATAGGCAAAATTCTGCAGCCACTGGTGCATAGCCCACCAGGCCAGGGGCGAGGCCACTACAAACGCGATGAGCACCAGCAAAAGGAATTCCCAGGACAGGAGCCCAAACAACGTGCTGACCCTGGCGCCCAGCACCTTCCGTATGCCAAACTCCTTTGTCCGCTGCTCCGCCGTGAACATAGCCAGCCCCAGCAAGCCCAGACAGGAGATAAAGACGGCCAGACAGGCAAAACAATTGGATAGACGATGCACGATCGATTCGCTTTTATAAAGTTTTTGGTATTCTTCGTCTGCAAACCGGTAGGTAAAGGGGAACCTTGGGTTCAGCTGCTTGCATAAACGCTCCAGGCCCGCCAGCGCCTCCTTTGTCTGCCCCGCCTTCGTCCGCACCAGCACATTCCCCCAGTCCTCATGCTCTCTCAGCCGGATGATCAACGGTTTTATCGGCTCGTGCAGCGAATTGAAATGAAAATCCTTCAGTACTCCCACTATCGTCCCCTTCTTTTGCCAGAAGGTCAGTCGCCGGCCGATGGGATCCTTATATCCCACCTTCTTCAAAGCCGCCTCGTTGAGGATATAACCCACCGAATCCGTAGGGAAGTCAGGAGAAAAATCCCGGCCGGCCGCAAATTGCAACTGCAATGTCTTTGCCAGATCATAGCCTACGGAAGCCTGGGTAAACATAGGCTGGATATTCGGGTCCTTACCATCCCAATCGACACCCCCCGTCCCATTCTCCAGGTCGGTAGGCGTCTGAGTGATGCGGGATACGAGGCTGACGCCCGGTAAACGGAGGGCTGCCTCTTTAAATACCTTATGCTTCCCCGTAAGGTCCCCTTCCAGTGGTATGTAAACAAGGTTCTCCCGGTCGAAACCCAGGTTGATCGTCCGGACATAGTTCACCTGGCCGGCGACTACTATCGTACCGATGATGAGCACGATGGATAATACGAACTGAAAGACCACCAGGCCCTTCCTGAACCAGGTAGCCCCCGCGCTGAACCTGAGTGTCCCCTTCAATACCCTGATGGGTTTGAAAGACGAAAGGAACAAAGCCGGGTAAGATCCCGCAAAAGCCCCCGTGATCAGCGTCAGCGCCGCCATCCACAGCCAGAAAGAAGAAGATCCGTAAGGGAAAATGATATGCTTCCCCGTTAGCTGGTTAAAGACCGGCAGCAGCAATATCACCATTGCCATCGCCAGTATCATGGAAAAGAAGGAAAGGAGGATCGCCTCGCTGATGAACTGCCGGACCAGGGCCGGGCGGACCGCCCCGACGACCTTACGGATGCCGATCTCCTTCGCCCTGTTTACGCTGCGGGCCGTTGTCAGGTTCATAAAATTGATACAGGCGATCAGCAGGATAAAGACCGCTACGAGGCTGAACAACCTGACATATTCTATACGTCCGCCCGCAACCTCCCCATTCCTGAAATTGGAATGCAAATAGACATCCGCCGCACGCTGCATACCCAGCTCGATCCGGAAACTCTTGCTCTGTTCTTTATTATAATTGTCCAGGAACTTTGCGATCTTTTTGGTCACCAGGGCCGGATCGGCATCCTTCCGCAGCAGCAGGTAGGTGTTGGGGCCATTATTCCCCCATTCCTTTGCCCAGGCATTATCCTCCAGGAAAGCATCCCAGTGCAGCAGGTAGTCGAATTTATCCGAGGTGTTCTCCGGCAAGTCCTCGAACACCGACGACACCGTATAGCTCTTGCTGTTCTGATAGCGGATGGTTTTTCCCATGGCTTCCCGGGGGCTGCCAAAAAAGTCCACCGCCATCTTTCGGGAAATAGCAATATCCGACAGGGTGGGAAGGGCCGTCGCCGGATTACCCTGCAACAGGGGATAGCTGAACATCCGGAAAAAATCGGCTCCCGCGGCGCTGCCCTTCTCTTTCAGTATCTTATCCCCCACCTGGAATGTACTGTTGTCCTGCCAGGTAAACCCCGAGGCCAGCTCCACCTCCGGCAGCACCTTCTTCATCTCTGCCGGCAATAACCCCGGTGTATAATAGCCCGCCTCGATCTTCCCATCATAATACTGCCGCTCATACACCCGGTAGATCCTGTCCCTGTTCGCATGAAACCCATCCACGCTCTGCTCATCCCTGATCCATAGGAGGATCAGCAGACTGCAGGTCATCCCCATCGCCAGCCCGAAAATATTCAGAAAACTATACCCCTTGTGCTTCCACAGATTGCGAACAGCCACTTTGAAGAAGTTCTTTATCATATGATGTTTGTTCCTACCATAAGGGCGCAGGACAACGGGATTTGTTGCACCTCCGGTTAAAAAAAAGTCCATCCTCCACTAAACTATTCGCCCGAACGGGGGTCTAACCCCCTATAAAACTATACTATGAGACGAAGCAATGGGCTGATTGTTACACTGAGCTCCGTACTACTGTTTTTAGGCGTATCCATGACAGGTTGCAGCAGCTCCAAGGTATCCAGGGCCAACCTCGTACCCTTTACCAAAGACCTGAGACAAAAGCTGGAAAGAGAGAACATCGATCTGAAGCAGGTACAATTCTATATTGATCAGAAGCTTGTTCTGGACCGCAATCTGGGAGACCAGAAAGTTGCCGTGACCTCCGGTGTCGTCAAACTGGAAAATGGGAAATATATCAACCAGGTCATCATCCCCGCCTTTACCCCCGGCGTCTGCGAGAATGCAGAAGGGGACAAGCTGATGATCAGCTTCGAAAAAGGCAACAATAACCTCCCCTTTGGCCCCGGCAGCGGTTATACATTCAACGAATATTCCTTATATGGCACCGAATGGAGGAATGGCACCACAGCCGTGACCTACGATTCCAATAAATTCAGGGCCCGTTGCGGCACCTGCCAGGACGTGGCCTCCGTCACCCTCTTGGTCCGCAAAAGCGTCATGGATAAGGTTGAGCGGAAGTCCCGCACCTTAAAAGGACGTACCGTAGGCAAATAGGATGGAGTGTCGGTAAAAATGGCGGAAAAATTCGATCTTTACGCCACCTGATCCATCATCCATGTCTAAGAAGAAGAAGAGAGCTCCTAAATTATTGGCAGGCTATACGCATCACAACAAAGTCAGGCTGGTCCATGGCGGCAACGACTATTTCACCACCCTTATACATATGATCGATGAGGCCCGATCCGTCATCCACCTGCAAACCTATATCTTCGAAGGCGACGAGACAGGCCTGATGGTAAGCGAAGCGCTGATGCGCGCTGCCCGCCGTAAAGTACAGGTATATATCCTGCTCGACGGATACGCCTCACAGGACCTCTCCAAACAGATCATAAAAGAATGGAGATCGGCCGGCATCCGCTTCCGCTGGTTCTGGCCCCTTTTCAAAAGCCGCAATTTCTATTTCGGCCGCCGCATGCACCATAAAGTGACAGTGATAGATGCATCCTACGGCCTGGCCGGAGGTGTCAACATCAGTGACAGATACAACGACATCGGAGGACAGAAAGCCTGGCTGGACAGAGCCCTGTTCGTCGAAGGTGAGGCGGCCCTGAAGCTCCATATCATCTGCTGGGACATGTGGACAAAGGCCTATTGGAAAAAGGACGGAGGCCGCAGGGAAAAATTCCAATGGCTGCCGGGCATTACCCCCGCGGAAGAATGCATGGTAAGAGTAAGACGCAACGATTGGGTGCAGGGCGAGAACCAGATCTCCAAAAGCTATCTGGAAATGTTCCGCAACGCCCATCACCGCATCACCATCCTGTCAAGCTACTTTCTGCCCGGCTCCATCTTTCGACGGAATATGACCCTGGCCGTCCGCCGTGGCGTAAATATCCGGGTGATCGTAGGCAGCATCTCCGATGTAAAGATCTCCCGGCTGGCGGAACAATATATGTACCGCTGGCTTTTTCGCAACAACATCGAAGTCTACGAATACCAGGACAGCATCCTCCACGGCAAGCTGGCCGTCTATGACGGGGAATGGGTGACCAATGGCTCCTATAATGTAAATAAGATCAGCGCCTACGCCAGCGTGGAATTGAACATGGATGTACGGAACTCCCCT
>DASZVM010000890.1:0-6303 GCA_035547295.1 Puia sp.
CCAGGGCGCCTCCACGGACATTATAACCGTAGAAAGCAGGTATGCTGGAGATGATAAAAGCGAATGTATAGGCTTTTGCAAGCGCGAAAAATACGTTGTATGGCTTGAAGTACTGGTGCAGCCCCTTGTCGAACGCCGCTCCGGACAGGATGCCCGTCATAGTCCCCGCCAGCCGTCCGCCCCAGATGCCCAGCACCGCCGAGATCACCACCAGCATGGGGATGACCACGATGGAAGCCAGCAGTTTGGGAAGGACGAGATAGGTCTTCGTATTGATGCCCATGATCTCCAGTGCGTCGATCTGCTCGCTTACCCGCATATTGCCCAGCTCGCTGGCGATCTTGCTGCCGACGACGCCGGCCAGTACGATGCAAACGAGGGTAGGAGAGAATTCCAGGATCACGGTATCCCGGACTATCTGTGCGATGGTGGACAAAGGGATCAGGGGACTCACCAGCTGATAGGCCGTTTGCAGGGTGGATACGGCACCCATGAAGATGGAAATGATCACCACGATGCCCAGGGAGCCAATGCCTATCTCCGAACATTGATGCATAAACTCCTTCCAGTACATCTTGCCATTCTCCGGCTTGGAGAACATCCCTTTCAGCATCAGCAGGTATTGGCCAAACTCTGTAAAAAAATGCATGAATAAAGTATAAATTATTTACTGTTTTTTCCGTCGCCACCAGGGCGCTTTTGCCATTTCTTCCGTCGTGACGGAACCTTTGCATTTGATCTGCGCATCCACTACCGCTACCAGCGCCATATTATAAATGCTTCTTACGGAGCTGCCCAGCTGCAGTACATGCACGGGTTTTTTCAAACCCAGCAGGATGGGACCGATGGCATCGGCGCCGCCCACCTCCTTTAGCAGATTGTATGCCACGTTACCCGCAGCCAGGTTGGGGAAGATAAGGGTATTTACCTCCTGGTCCACCAGTTCGCTGAAAGGATAATTTTCTTTTATCAATTCGTTGTTCAGGGCCACGCTGGCCTGCATCTCCCCATCCACGATAAGGGAAGGGTTCCGCTCCTTTACGATCCTCCGTGCTTCCGCCACCAACCTTGCCTCGGGTGAATCGCTGGTGCCGAAATTGGAATAGCTCAGCATGGCGATCCTGGGCGTAAGATTGAAGTTCTGCACAGCCTTTGCCGTCAGCAGCGTAATATCGGCCAGCTCAGCTGCCGTAGGGTTGAAGTTTACGGTCGTATCGGCCATGAACAGGGGGCCCTTTTTTGTCAGCAGCAGGTACATCCCCGCGATCTTCTGTACGCCTTCCTCTGTGCCGATGACCTGCAGCGCCGGCCGGATCGTATCGGGATAATTCTTGGTAAGCCCCGAGATCATGGCGTCCGCATCTCCCATCTCCACCATCATGCATCCAAAGAAGTTCCTGTCCCGCATGGCTTTTATGGACTCGTACTTATTATATCCCCTGCGTCCCCGCTTGGCAAAAAAGATTTCGCTGTAGCGCTTGCGCTGTTCTTCAAACTGGTCGCTGTGAGGGTTGATGATGGGCATCTCTTCCAGGTCTATCTGGTTGGCGGCTGCCATATGCCGGATCTTCTTTTCATCACCCAACAGCATGGGATACGCCACGCCTTCATCATTGAGGATCTGGGCCACTTTCAGGATCTTCAGGTTATCCGCCTCGGCGAACACCAGCCGCTTGGGCTCGCTGCGGGCCTTGATGCTCAACACGCGGATAAGCTGGTTATCCAGCCCCAGCCGTCTGTTCAGCTCTATCGCATAGGCATCCCAATTATCGATGGAGGTCTGTGCGACGCCGCTCCCCATGGCAGCACGGGCTACGGCAGGAGCTACGGTGGACAGCAGCCGGGGGTCCAGCGGCTTTGGAATGATATAAGTGGGGCCGAAGAGGATGTTCTTCTCGTTGTAGGCCATGTTCACGATGTCGGGGACTGCCGTTTTGGCCAGGTCGGCCAGGGAGTGGACCGCAGCCAGCTTCATGGCCTCATTGATCTGGGTGGCCCGGACATCCAGGGCGCCCCGGAAGATAAAAGGGAAACCCAGCACATTGTTTACCTGGTTGGGATAGTCGCTGCGGCCGGTGGCCATGATGATATCGTCCCGGACTTCGGTAGCCACCTCATAGCCGATCTCGGGATCGGGGTTGGCCAGGGCAAAAATGATAGGTTTTTTTGCCATCGCCTTTACCATTTCCCCTGTCACGACATTACCGACGCTGAGACCTACAAAAACATCGGCATCCTTCATGGCCTTTTCCAGGGTCCAGTCAGAAGCCTTCACCGCAAACTTCTGCTTCTCCTCATCCAGGTCTGTGCGCCCCTGGTGCAGCACCCCGTCCTTATCAAAAAGGATAAAATTCTCATATTTGGCGCCCAGGGCTACGTATAGCTTTACACAGGCCATGGCTGCCGCCCCGGCGCCATTGACGACAAACCGGACCCTGTCGATCTTTTTTTTCTGTAATTCAAGGGCATTCAGAAGAGCAGCGCTGCTGATGATGGCAGTGCCATGCTGGTCATCATGCATCACCGGGATCTTGAGAGCGTCCCTCAATTTCCGCTCGATATAAAAACATTCCGGCGCCTTGATATCTTCCAGGTTGATGCCGCCGAAAGTAGGTTCCAGCGCCTTGACGATCTGGACGAATTTTTCAGGATCTTTTTCATTGATCTCTATATCGAAGACATCGATGTCCGCAAAGATCTTGAAGAGTACGCCCTTTCCTTCCATGACGGGTTTGGAAGCTTCGGGACCGATGTCCCCCAGACCCAGTACAGCCGTGCCATTGCTGATCACAGCCACGAGGTTGCCCTTGGCAGTGTATTTATAAACATCGTCGGGATGTTTATGGATCTCCTTGCAGGGTTCCGCTACGCCGGGAGAATAGGCCAGGGAAAGGTCCCTTTGCGTCTTTGCCTCCTTGGTGGGTACGACCTCGATCTTGCCCGGTCGTCCCTTGGAATGGTATTCAAGCGCCTGCTCTTTACGGAGCTGTTTTTTTTGCATATTGGAAATTTATCGACCAGCACCGGACCTCATGTATCCGTCTGGTATCAATCACGGGCCTTTGGCCCGGGCTGACGGGAAACCTGTGCAAAATACGAAAATGCTGTTAATCACGCCGGTGGAAAAGAAACCTGGCTGCCAAGCCACGCCATCATACCCACCCCGATGCCGATGGCAGATTCGTCGATGTTAAAGGTCGGTGTATGCACGCCGGAAGTGATCCCTTTTTCCACGTTCATGACCCCGAGACGATAGAAGCAGCCCGGGATCTGACGGGTATAATAGCCAAAATCCTCTGCCCCCAGCCGTACTTCCGTCTCTAAAACGTTGTCTTTTCCAATGAATTGTCCGGCCGTTGCCCTGGCCACCTTATCCAGCGCCTCATTATTATAGACCATGGGATAGCCCACGTCGATATGCAGCTCGATCTCTGCCCCCATGCTATGCACCAGCTCGGTCGCCTGCCGCCGGATGAGCTCATGGGCCCGGAACCGCCATTCCTCGTCCATGGCCCGGAAAGTCCCCATCAGTTTTACTTCGCTGGGGATCACGTTTGTCGTATGACCACCCTGTACGGAGGTAATGGAAAGCACGGATGGGGACAGGGGATTCCTGTTCCTGCTGATGATCTGCTGCAGGGCTACCACAAGATGGGAAGCTACCAGTATGGTATCCACCGTCAGGTGCGGCGCCGCTGCATGACCACCCTTGCCTTTGATCGTAATGTACAGCTCGTCGGCGCTGGCCATCACCATTCCCCCCCGGAAACTGAGCTTTCCTGTCTCGAGACCGGGATGTACATGCAAACCAAAAATGGCCTGGGGCACGGGGCCTTTCAGGACCCCCTCCTTTATCATAAGGCTGGCCCCCCCGGGGTTCTTTTCCTCTCCCGGCTGGAAGATAAGCTTTATCGTCCCTTCCCATTCGTCCTTCAGCTCCTGAAGGATGCGGGAAGCGCCCAGCAATATAGCGGTGTGGACGTCATGTCCACAGGCATGCATGACACCTTCGTTGAGGGATTTGTAGGGAACGTCATTTTCCTCCCGGATAGGCAGTGCGTCCATATCGGCCCTTAAAGCGATGACCCGTTTATCCGGGTTCTTCCCTTTGATAAGACCCACGACCCCTGTCTCCGCCATTATCTGGTAGGGGATGCCTGCTTGTTTTAATTGCAGCTGTACATACCTGGAGGTTTCAAATTCCTTATAGCTCAGCTCGGGATGGGCGTGGAGATGGTGACGGGTAGCGATAAAATCGGAGGCATACCGGCTGACCAGCTGTCGTATCTTTTCTTTCATTGCAGATCCTCCTCTTTCAGCCGCTCGGGCGTAACCTCGATGGTATCTCTTATGACATACAGCCCATTGGGAAATAAGGACGACAGCTGTTTTTCAAATTCTTCCGCTTCCGGCTGTGTTTTGAAATTGCCTACCCTTAGCTTGTAATAAGGAGGCTGGTAGAGCAAATAAGGCTTCAGATCGGGGAATTGCTGGTAGATCTTTGTTTTGGCCGCAAAGACCTTATTCCTGTCGGTCGAGCTGATGACCTGTATCCGGAAGCCAGGCATGCTTCTGCGGCTGTCCCGGGTGGTCTCTTCATTGATCTCCATCTGCCGGTGGATCAGCTGATCGACGCGGGCATCCTTGTGGACGACGATGCCGGCCGTATCTTGCGCTGACGCGATTGAAGGCAAAAGTATTAATGAAAAAATCAGTATTTTATACATATTGAATTTATTTTATTTCTAAGGACGATCTTACAATCTCCACGCTTGCGCTGCACCCCAGCCGGTCAGCCCCTGCCTCTATCAGCTGCCGGGCAAATTCGTAGGTCCGGATACCACCGGAAGCCTTGATCCTTATCCCCGCGGGGAGATGCTTGCGCATCAGCCGTACCGCCTCGACGGTGGCGCCCTTTTCCGCATAGCCCGTGGATGTCTTTACAAAATCCACGCCCGCCTTTGCGCAGATGTCACAGCAGCGGATGATCTCCTCATCCGTAAGGATGCCGCTCTCGATAATGACCTTTATGACCTGGTCTTTATCATGGATCCTGTCCGTCAGGGCAGATATCTCCTTTTCAATATATGTCCAGTCCCCGCTGCGCAAGGCCGTTAGATTGATGACCATATCGAGCTCATCTGCTCCCTCGGTGAGAGCCTGGTCCGTCTCGGACAGCTTGGCCTTCAGCACGGAGTAACCAAAAGGAAAACCGATCACCGTAGCGACTTTTTGCAGAGGACTGACTTCAACGCAGTGATCATGTTTGGGAAGGATGCGACGCTCAAGCTCGATCTGCAGCTCTCTACGGGCGACGGTTACCAATGACGGTGGTATACAGACAGCCGCAAACCTATATTCTATCGCTTCCTCACATATTTTTTTTATATCCATATGTGTGGTCGTAGGCTTTAGAATGGTATGATCGATATAGGAAGAAATATTAGTCACCGAGTTTCGCCTGTTTAATTTACCGCTGATACAATATTTAAACGTTAAAATTAGACCATTTACCTAAATTGAGAACCATTTTTAGGTACTAAAACTAATTTTCAAACATGAGAAACTTCCGACATCATCCGCGGAGTAGAATATTCTTTTTACTGGCGGCGTCTCTTACCTTTTCCTTTATTTCCATCGCTCAAACTACTTTTCCCGTCAATGGTGTTGCCGATCAGCGTGAAGGATGCTATGCCTTTACCCATGCCACCATCATAAAGGACGGACAGACGACCATTGCCGATGCTACCCTGGTGATCCGTGATGGCCTTATCGTCAGTGCCGGCACTGGGGTCGCCATTCCAAAGGATGCCGTTGTTGTTGATTGCAGCGGTAAATACATCTATCCGTCCTTCATCGATGCATACAGCGACTATGGCATGCCCCAGGGCGAAAGACAGCAAAGGACCTTTGATTACAGGGCCCCCGCACAGCTGACCTCCAATACGAAAGGGGCCTATAACTGGAACCAGGCCATCCATCCCGAGACGGATGCCGCCCATCTTTTTACCGTGGACGATGCAAAAGCCAGGCCCTTGCGTGACCTGGGATTCGGCACGGTGCAAACCCTGCAGAAAGACGGCATTGCCCGGGGTATAGGTGTGGTAGTGACCCTGGCAAATGAGAACGAGAACCTGGTCATCGTCAAGCAGAGATCTTCTGCCAACTATTCTCTTAATAAAGGCAGCTCCACGCAAAGCTATCCCGGCAGCCTGATGGGAAGCATCGCCCTGCTCAGGCAGACCTGGCTCGACGCGCAATGGTATAAGAACCAGCCTGTCCACGAAGGGACGAATTTAAGCC
>DASZVM010000891.1:0-2219 GCA_035547295.1 Puia sp.
TCACGGGATTGCTCTATGTCAGCAAAACAGACGGTATTGTCAAGTCTATCCATCTCAACACCACAGTGAGGGCGCTTCATAAAGACAAATCCGGGCAACTCTGGGTCGGCACCTTCGGAAAAGGGCTTTTATGCTATAAGAGGAATTCGGGTCAGTTTACCGCCTATACGGAAGATAATGGTCTTTGCAACAACACAGTATTAAATATTGAAGAAGATACACGAGGCAATATCTGGGTCAGCACATACAACGGTATCTCCAGGCTGGATCCTGCCACCGGCCAATTCGAGAACTTTTATGCCACCGATGGGCTTCAGTCCAACCAGTTCTATTACAATGCCTCAGCCCATCTGACATCCGGAGAGATCGTCTTTGGCGGGATCAAAGGCTTTAATATCTTCCATCCTGACAGCATTCACGAGCTCAGGACCTTTCCGCCCCTGTTGATCACCGCCATAAGGGTCATGAATACACCTGTAGATGCCCGGAACGAATACCTTCAAGGCGCAGAGAGTATATATAATGTGGACCATATCAGGCTGCCGTACGACCAGGCAATGCTCTCCCTGGATTATGTGGCCCCCGAGTATGCAGAGCCGGAGAAGATCCAATACGCATGTTACCTTACGGGCTGGGATAAATCCTGGAACTATGTGAACAGGCTCAGTACCATCAGCTATCCTCAGCTTAGAGAAGGCGACTATGTCCTTAGGATCAAATCCACCAACGCTTCCGGTGTATGGAACCCAAAGGAAAAAATAATACATGTCACCATCCTCCCACCCCGGTACCGGAGCCGGTGGGCATATTGTCTTTATATTCTTTCGGGTATACTTTCTGTTCGCCTATATGTAAGTTACAGGTCCAGGCAGAAACGGCTGCTTTATGAAGTAAAGATCGCCAAGCTGACGGCCTATGCTGAAAAAGCCGAACGGGAGAAGGAAAAAGTGCTCATCGAAAGCGAACGGGAGCTGAATGAACGCAGAAAGGATTTCTTCACCAGTATTTCGCACGAGTTCCGTACGCCGCTGACCCTCATCGTCAACCCGGCCAAAAAGTTACAGGAGATAGCATATTCCGGTGGGCAGAAGGAAAACCTGAACACCATTTATCTCAACTCCAAGCGGTTGCTGAGCCTTGTAGACCAGTTGCTGCTTTTCAACAAGTCGGAAAGCGGGTTTGATACGCTCAGGGTATCCAGGCAGGACCTGGGGGCCATCTGCGGAGAGGTATTCAAATGCTTCGTCAGCCAGGCAGCCGCCAGGGGATTATCCTTCACATTTGAAGGTGTAACCGGTGAAGTCCCCGTATATGCCGATAAAATGAAGCTGGAGATCATCCTGTTCAACCTCTTGTCCAACGCTGTCAAGTTCACGCCGGAAGGCGGCAGCGTTGACTTGCGTGTGGAGGATGCCTCCGATATCTATAATATATATGTCAGCGACACCGGAGAAGGTATCCCGCCCGCCTTAGGCGATCAATTGTTTAAAAAATTCGGACAGGCCGTTCTGGGCACAGCGGCGAAGAAAACCGGATTTGGCGTGGGCTTGTACCTGGCCAGGGTATTTGCCGAAGCACACAAAGGTAGTCTGACGTTTGAAAGCCGTCAGGGCATGGGCACGATATTCCACCTGATTCTGAAAAAGGGCGCTGCTCATTTTCAACCGCATGAGATCATACCCGATGCGCACACCACTCCAAGTCTCGTCGATGAACTGTACGCGGATGCAGAAGCGCCGGCAGACGCCGCAACGCTGCAATCCGGGCCCGTGGAAGAGATTGCAGCGCCCAAAAATACATTGCTCGTCATAGACGATGACCAGCAGATGCTCCGCTACCTGGTAGATATTTTCAGGGAAAATTACCGTATATTGGAAGCCGCGGATGGCGCAGCCGGTCTTGTAATGGCCACAAAACACACGCCCGACCTGGTCATTTCCGATATCCATATGGGTGGCATCAGCGGCATCGATCTCTGCCGCACGCTGAAAGAAACCCCTGGAACAGCGCATATCCCCGTGATCCTTCTTACAGGAAGTCAATCGGATGCGCTGCGGCTGGAAGGAGTGGAAGGCGGCGCGGATGACTACATCACCAAACCCTTCGACAGCGAAGTGCTGTTAATGAAAATCAAGGCAATCTTAAAAAGAAACGACGACTTCAATAAGGAAGCCGATAATAAGGAATTCGACCTGGGTTCCTACCATTTTAATCCCAAG
>DASZVM010000892.1:0-2858 GCA_035547295.1 Puia sp.
CACCCCATACTTAAAGCTGCGGCTGACATTCTGGTCGATATTGTACCTGAGTATGCCCCTTCTGTAACGTGAGCCCTTAATGATACCATCCTGGTCGAAAAAATTAAGGCTCAGATAGTGCTTCGTGTCCCCGTTGACGCCATTAAAAGCGACGGAAAAATTGGAGACCGGGGCCGTCCTGAAGATCTCTTTCTGCCAGTTCGTACCGGCGCCAAGACTGTCTATCTGAGCCTGGGTATAAGGGATAGGGGCATTGGTACCTAAGACTTCGTTCTTTTCTGCTTGCAGCGTATTGAGATAGCTGCCATATTGCTGGGCGTTCATCATCTTCCACTCCTTTGCCACCTTCTGCACACCTGTATAGGCATCGATGGTCACCTTCGGTGCACCCGCTGCGCCCCGCTTCGTCGTAATGATAATAACGCCGTTCGCGCCACGGCTGCCATAAATAGCCGTAGCCGATGCATCCTTCAGCACATCTATAGATAGGATATCACTGGGGTTAAGGCCTCCTGCATTGCCGCCCGCATACCCGTCTACTACAAACAAAGGCCCGCTGCTGGAGTTAATGGAGTTCGTACCCCTGATCCGGATGGAAAATATAGCCCCCGGCTGGGATTGATTCTGCGACACCTGCACCCCGCTGACACGTCCTTCCAGTAATTGCTCTACACCCAGCACAGGCGTCTTCTCCTGCTCGTTTAATTTTACAGACGCGACAGATCCCGTCAGGTCCTTTTTCCTGGCTGTACCATATCCGATGACCACCACGCTGTCTATCTCCTTGCTGAATGGCTTTAACACCACCTCATATTCCATCCTGGAATCCACCCGGAGACTCACCGTCTCGAAGTTTACCAAAGAAAAGGTCAGGGTAGCCCCCTTGATGGCATCGATAGCCCACTTACCCCGGGCGTCGGTAGTGACGCCTTTTTTCGTCCCTTTTAATGTGACGGACACCGACTCCAGCGCATTCCCCTGCACATCTCTCACTTTTCCCGATATTTTTATTGATTGCGCGCTTGCTGTATGCGGAAGCGCCAGAAAAGCACCCATGACACAGAGCATAGCCGGCAAAAAGCCCGCTTTGCCAAATGGTTTGAAAATTCTCATAAAGCTGTTAGTTGATTTATATTTGTTAGAGCCTTCATAACAAATTTACTTTTGGATAAAAACCGTTTCTTACCCTATCTGGAAAAACAATTAACCTATTTTGACTTACGTTCACAGATCACCCTTCTTCAATTCCCTGACGGCAAAATCACATGCACGGGCAGTCAACGCCATATAAGTAAGGGATGGCTCCAGACAGGACGACGAGGTCATACAGGAACCGTCGGTGATAAAGACATTCTTTACATAATGCAGCTGGTTATGCTTATTGAGCACGGATGTTTTCGGATCGTTGCCCATCCTTGCCGTCCCCATCTCATGCACGCTGAATACCCGCTCGCCCTCCACGCCGGCATGATCCCAGCTTTGTATATTTTTTAACCCTGTTCCCTCCAGCATCCCCACCACCGTCTCCAGCATATCCTTGCGCATTTTTTTCTCGTTGTCCTTCAGCTCGCAATCCACTGCCACCAGCGGCAGCCCCCATTTATCCTTCCTGCTCCTGTCAAGGGTAACCTTATTTTCATGATAAGGCAATACTTCCCCCAACCCCGTCAGTTCAAATGTCCAGGGACCAGGCGCTGTCAGGGCATTTTTCAACGCCGGTCCGACAGGCACTCCATCCAAACGCCGCTCCATACCACCGCGCGCGGCGCCGCCGCCAAAAGAATAACCACGTAAAAAATCAGGGTGCCTGGAAGCTCCGTCGATGTTCCTGAACCGGGGCATATAGGCAATGGTAGGACGCCTGCCATAATAATATTTATCCTCGAACCCGGGCATGAGCCCACGGGCCCCGATACCAAGATGATGATCCATCAGGTTATGCCCCAGCTGTCCGCTGCTGTTGCCAAGACCATCCGGCCATACGGAAGAGATCGAATGAAGAAGGATACAAGTCGTGTTGATCGTAGAAGCATTGAGAAAGATCACTTTCGAAAAGTATTCCATCGTCTTCCCCGTCTCCGTATCCAGGACACGCACCCCTTTGGCAGCCCTTTTTTCCTTATCGTACAGCACCTCCGTTACAATGGAGAACGGGCGGATGGTAAGATTGCCCGTCCGCATAGCCGCGGGTAATGTAGCGCCATTGCTGCTGAAATATCCGCTGAAGGGACATCCCTGAGCACACCTGTTCCTGAACTGGCAGGGACCACGTCCACCCACCTGCCGGGTATGATTGGCAGATCTTCCGACGATGAGCCGCCTCGTATCCTTATATAGGTCCTTTATCCTTTTTGCCACTTCCTTTTCCACACAGTTCAGCTCCATCGCAGGCAGGAATTTGCCATCCGGCAGCTGCGGCAAATGTTCCTCCGATCCGCTGACACCCACAAAAGGCTCCACATATTCGTACCAGGGAGCAAGGTCTTTATATCTGATAGGCCAGTCCACACCGACCCCTTCTCTCAGGTTCGCCTCGAAGTCCAGGTCGCTCCACCGGTAGCACTGCCTGCCCCATACCAGCGATCTGCCTCCCACCTGGTATCCCCGCATCCATAAAAAAGGCTTTACCTGCACATACGGATGCTCCCTGTCATTGACAAAAAAATGCTTTGATACTTCATCGAATGCGTAGATCTTCGACTGGATAGGATAGTTCCGCCTGTCCTCTTCCGTGATGGCCCCCCGATGCTTCAATTCCCAGATATCCTTCGTCGCATCGGTGTAATCTTTTATATGCTCTACATTTCTCCCTCTCTCCAGTACCAGCGTCTTTAAACCCTTTTCGCAAAGCTCCTTGG
>DASZVM010000893.1:0-5920 GCA_035547295.1 Puia sp.
ATTATGTAAATAGTTAAGAATGAGCCTACCCGATTCCTCAATATTGACCAATATTCATGTCCCCGGCGCCCCCCGGCCCCTGGATGCCCTATTTGAAAAGAAATATATCACCACCCGCAGCCTTGAGAACAGACTTTATTCCGACGAGGAAGTGATGAAACTGCCGCAGATAGCCCCTAACCATACGCATTACAAAGAGTGGCAGGTGAGGCGTCGTTCGGCCCGACGGTTGATACGTTATCTTAAGGGTAAGCGGTGTCCGTTGGAGGTGCTGGAGATCGGTTGTGGCAATGGATGGCTTTGTCATCACATAGCGGAAATCCCTGATATGCAAGTGACGGGGCTGGACATAAATTTCACGGAGCTGCAGCAAGCTGCCAGGGTCTTCAATGACGACCCCAATCTTACTTTTATTCATGGCGACCTGCGGAGTCCGGGTTTGGGAGGGCAGCAATTCGACATTATCCTTTTTGCCGCCACCATGGAATATTTCCCTTCCCTGAAGAAGATCATTCACAGGAGCCTGATGTACCTGAAGCCTGGGGGCGAGGTGCATATCATGGATACAAGGTTTTACCGGCAGAGCGAGATCCCGGTTGCAAGGATGCGGACATTGGCATATTACACTTCCTTGGGATATCCTGAAATGGCCGACTATTATTTCCATCACAGCAGCCGGGACCTGCGGTCTTTTCATCATGAATTGTTATATAACCCTAACTCTCTTGCTGCCAGATTGCTGGGGAGCGGGGCAGACCTTCCCTGGATACGGATAACAAACTGAAGGTATGGACAAGATCCTTTTTTCCCATTCCTATTTCATGCGGTTCGACCCCAAGCAGTGGGCGACAGGTCAGCCGTATCCGCCCCTGGCTACCATTGGTGCGGCGGCGCTCATGCGGGAGCATGGTTATGAGGTATCGTTGTTCGATACCATGTTCGTGGAAGATCCGGATGAGGTGATCAGGCGGCTGGCGGCAGGTCGTCCGGACTTTTTTGTCGTCTATGACGATGGGTTCAATTATCTCACCAAGATGTGTCTCACCAACATGCGCGAGGCTGCTTACCGGATGATACGGCTGGCCAGGCAATATGGGTGTACCGTGATCGTATCCAGCTCGGATTCTACGGATCATTACAGTGAATACCTGCAAAAGGGCGCAGACTTTGTTTTATTGGGTGAGGGAGAGCAGGGGCTTTTGGAGATTGTGACCGCTATCCGGGATGGGCTGCAGGATTTTTCCGGCATCCGGGGATTGGCTTATCTACGGAATGGCATGCCCTTAAAGACGCCG
Organism: Puia sp.; assembly: GCA_035547295.1. Taxonomy (GTDB): domain Bacteria; phylum Bacteroidota; class Bacteroidia; order Chitinophagales; family Chitinophagaceae; genus Puia. Next base: position 1,296 of record DASZVM010000893.1, read on the forward strand.
ACCCGGCCGGTGATGCGGGAGCTTGACACGCTGCCAATGCCTGCCTGGGACCTCATAGATATCCCGGCTTACAGAGCTATCCATCTGGAGCATCACGGGTATTTTTCTCTCAATGTCAGCACTACCCGCGGCTGTCCGTTCAAATGCAACTGGTGCGCCAAACCTATCTATGGCAATCGCTATAATGCGCGTAGCCCGCAGCATGTGGTACGTGAGCTGAGGTGGTTGAAAGATCAGTATGATTTTGACCATATCTGGTTCTGTGATGACATATTCGGGTTGAAGCCGGGGTGGGTAAATGAATTTGCGGACCTGGTGGAGAAAGTGAGGCTGCAGTTCAAGTTCAAGATACAGTCCAGGGCCGACCTGCTGCTGCAGGAGAACTATGTGTCCGCGCTGGCCCGGGCGGGTTGCGACAACAGCTGGATGGGGGCTGAAAGCGGCAGTCAGAAGATCCTCGATGCCATGGACAAGGGGACTTCGGTTGAACAGATATACAATGCCACGTACCTGTTGAGGGAGCATGGTATCCGTCCTTCCTTTTTTATCCAGTTCGGTTATCCCGGCGAGACGAAGGAGGATATCCGTAAGACCATCCGTATGATCAACCGGCTGTTGCCGGATAGCCTTGGCATTTCCGTGTCTTACCCTTTGCCCGGCACGCTTTTTTACGAGCGTGTAAAGGAGGACCTGAAAGAAAAGGCCAACTGGACGGACAGCGATGAGCTGAAGATCATGTTCCGCAACACGTACCATCCTTCTTTTTATAAACAACTGCATCGATATGTACACCTATCCTACCGCTGGCACCTGGCATTGCGGCAGATAAAGAAACTTTTGACCCGTCCTGCTGCCGTTACGGGCGAGGGCATCAGACAGGCAGCCTCGATCGCCTGGTACGGACCGATATCCATATTTGAGAAATTCAAACTGAATAGATTAGAAAAGATCCCCGCAGGGTAATAAAAAACTATGATCGGTAATGAACAGGCTGCGGCCAGGGCTTTTAGTCAGCAGGCGTTGGTATTCGATGCTTATGATGCGGGCAATACCATCATCTCGTACAAACGGAAAAGGGTGCGGGACCATGTCCGGCGTTTTTTGCCTTCCGGGGGACGCATACTGGAGCTGAATGCCGGTACGGGCGAAGACGCCATCTATTTTGCCCGTCAGGGTTATCATGTGCACGCCACGGATATTGCCGCCGGCATGCAGGAAACATTGGGAGAAAAGGTTGTCCGCGCGGGGTTAACGGAGAAGGTCAGCCGTGAGCTTTGTTCATTTACGGACCTCGCGTCCTTACAGCAGCGGGGACCTTACGATCTGATATTCTCAAATTTTGCAGGTCTGAATTGTACCAATGAGCTGGATAAGGTGCTTCGAGGTTTTGCTCCGTTGTTAAAGCCGGGGGGACAGGTGACGATGGCGATATTGCCGAAATTTTGTTTGTGGGAGAGCTTGCTGGTGTTCAGGGGAAAGTTCAGGACGGCCGTCCGGCGCTGGTTTAGCAGCCGGGGGGCAAAGAGCCGTGTGGAAGGGCATTATTTCAAGTGCTGGTATTATTCACCCGGGTATGTCATAAAGGAATTAGGGGATCAATTTGATCTGCTGGGGCTGGAGGGATTGTGCACTATCGTGCCGCCGAGCTATATCGAGCATTTTGCAGAAAGATATCCGAAGCTGTATGGACGGCTGTGCCGGACGGAGGACAGGTGGAAGGAACGTTGGCCCTGGAAATACATCGGGGACTATTACATCGTCAGTTTCCGGAAGAAGGGCTGAGGCCCAGCGCCTTTAATTTATCATTATAGTGGTCGAGGACCCGCCGCTGGAACATTTCCGGGTTTGGACGTGAACAGTGCTTGTTTGTTTTCATGGACAAGGGATGGCCTTTGCCATTCAAGGCGCCCCGTTGTTCTTTTTTACTCCAGCGACGGGCTGTAAGGCGGCGAAAAAGATCATCCAGCCAGTCGCCCATGCGACCATCCAATAGACGTTCCAGCGTACGTTTCCAGAACCCGGGAGGTGGATTGGGGGGGACGGCGGATGTACGATGCCTGTAATGAGGCAGGAAGGAGGCTGCCCAATTGTTGGCGTCGAAGAATCTTACCAGGCCGCCGTTGCCGCAGGCGGGGAGGAGGGTGATCAGTTCAGTGGCGGTGAAAATATTCTTCTCTTCTATTTCCAGGGCCTCCTCATCAATGAAATAATTCATGCAATACCAGTGTTGCCGTCCTCTTATAAAGCTCCATTTTTTGAACAGGTGCATCAGGGTACGGGCGATCCAGAGGCGGTTGCTGCAGGTGATGATAAAATAGTCGATGTCTGCGTCTTCATCTGCGTAATGTTTGGACAGGGAGCCTGAGATCCCGATGCCCCGGACATACGGGAACTGGTACAGGAAGCGGGAGATCCTGTCTGCGATGAGGAGCAGCTCATCCGCATGTCTGTTGCCTTTTAACCTTCGTTCGGTGAGCGAAGGGTCGTTCTGGAGTGAATAGAACGTCCCCAGCCGGAACAGTCGTTTCTCGGCGACCAGCGTGTCCAATTCAGGGATCAGCGCAGCCGCCGGGGTTTCCTTATCCATAAAAATGCGTATTTCTTCCAGGGATACGGGATAGTTAAAAAGGTCGAAATACGCGATTGCTTTCAATATGCTTGGACGCAGCGGCATAATGGATAGAACGGGTTTAAACGGGGATGGGTTGCTTCAATTTCGCCCAACAATAAAAGAGACAGGCGGGCAACCGGTGCATTTAGGACTGCGTTTGATGTATTAATTGCTACTGAACTCTACAACGATGGTGAAAACCCTGAGAAAAAAGTATCTGGTGACGAAAAGAGGGCTGGACCTCATTTGTTCAGTCCTGATGATAACAGGAGTGCTCAGCTGGCTGCTGCCGTTGCTCGCCGTCTTTATAAAGCTGGATTCGCGGGGGCCTGTTTTTTTCCTGCAAAAGCGTATCGGCAGGGGAGGGAAGATCTTCACCTGCTATAAGCTCCGGACCATGGTGGTAAACCAGGAGGCTGACGAGCATCCCGTTTCGGAGAATGATGTAAGAATTACGATGATCGGAAGGTTCTTACGGGTGTCCCACCTGGATGAAACTCCTCAACTTTTCAATGTATTGATGGGGTCGATGAGCCTGGTAGGGCCAAGACCGTATATGCTGGTAGACAACCGGCGTTTTTCCGACATCGTACCGGGCCATAACTTCCGCCTTCTTACAAAGCCGGGCATCACCGGTCTGTCGCAGGTGAAAGGTTTTCATGGATCCGTGATAGATGCACAGACGATCTTTTCCAGGTATCAGTGGGATGCTTTTTATATACGGAATGCAAGCCTGATGCTGGACCTCCGTATCCTGCGGAGGACGACGCATATTTTCTTCACGAAAAAAATAGGGTTATGGAGGTAGTTTTTATTGCCAGGTCCACCTTATATTCTGTGAAGGGAGGCGACACTTTCCAGGTAGAGCAGACGGCTCGTCACCTGGGCGAGCTGGGGATACGGGTGGACATCCGGCTGACCCATGAAAAGATAGATTATGAGCGGTATGACCTGTTGCATTTTTTCAATATCATACGTCCTGCCGACATGCTGTATCATATCCGGAAGTCGGGAAAGCCTTTTGTCGTCAGCACGTTGCTGATAGATTACAGCGGGTATGACAAGCAGTACAGGAAAGGTGTTGCCGGATTTATCTGCCGGCTGCTGTCCGCCGACGCCATTGAATATCTGAAGACCATGGGCCGTTATCTGCAGGGCAGGGACAAGCTGATATCGAAGGCTTATCTGTGGAAGGGGCAGCAGCGTTCGGTGCGTGAGATACTGGATCGTGCCGCATTGGTGTTCTCGGGTTCCGTCATGGAGTACAAACGGCTTGTGCAGCAGTATCATTGTTCCATCGGGTGCATACCTGTGCCCAATGGGGCGGACGCGGTCCTATTCAATTTTGATGACAGACAGGAAAAGGATGAGGGGTTGGTGATCTGCGTTGCCAGGATCGAAGGGATCAAAAACCAGCTGAACCTTATAAAAGCGCTTAATAATACCCGCTATAAGCTGCTGATCATCGGAGACCATGCGCCGGGTCATTCCGCCTATTACCGGGAATGCCGCAAGATCGCAGCGTCCAATATACAATTCATAGACTATACGCCGCAGGAGCAGCTGGTGCAATATTATCAGAAAGCGAAGGTGCATATCCTGCCCAGCTGGTTTGAAACCTGCGGGCTTTCCTCCCTGGAGGCCGGGGCGATGGGATGTAATATCGTGATCACGGACAAGGGTTACACACGCGAATATTATGGGGATCACGCTTTTTATTGCGATCCTTCGAGTCCTGCGTCTATTTTCCAGGCAGTGGATCAGGCCGCCCGCGCCCGTCTGCGTCCGGGTTTGCGGGAGAAGATATTGACGAACTATACCTGGGGCAGGGCGGCGGCCTGCATAGCCCGCGCATACGAAGAAATAATGGAGGCCATATGAGTTTACGGATAGCCATCATGGGTACCAGGGGAATACCCAATCATTACGGAGGATTCGAGCAACTGGCGGAATACCTGGCGCCGGGTCTTGTACAGGCGGGGCATGATGTCACGGTCTATAATTCCCACAACCA
>DASZVM010000894.1:0-5699 GCA_035547295.1 Puia sp.
CGATGAGTTCAAGCTCCTGACCCATCCTGTAGCGCTGGGAAAAGGATTGCCGTTATTCTCAGCATTGCCAAAGCCGTTAGACCTGAAGCTGGTGGATTCGAGATCCTTTAAAGGTGGTACAATAGCGCATATTTATTCCGCTTAAGGGAGATCTACTCTAATACCAGGGTGCCAAAAGCAGAAGGGATGTGAAAATCAGGATGGTCAGAAGCCGGTCGCACCCAGCTGATCCAGCGGAGGTCAGCCCTTCCATCGATCATGCCCTTACACTCGGCGCGGAATAGCCCCGCTTGCAGACGATTGTTCTCCAGCAGTCCCAGGTCCTGCAGCGACCGAACGCTGATGGCAAACTCCACGATATAACCGTCCCCGGCCCGGGACGCTTTCACAGTCAGCTGGCCTGAAGGCCATGACCACCCGGTCATCTTTTACCCGGTAGAGACCATACAGCCATTCCCCGTCCCATAGCGCTGCAAAAGAAGTAGCAAGTGCAGCCGCGCTATCCCAGGGATATACAAAATCTGTAAGCAGGTCTGCCTGGCTCCATATGGAAGCCCCGCCTTTACCATCGGGGTGCAGCGTTCCTCTGATGATCTTTTTAACATGATACGCCTGTGCTTGGATATAACAGGCCCAGAAAAGCAGCAGAGCCAGCATCCCGATCCTCATGTTTTTTTGTTTATAAAGATAGTTCCTCCCGGGCATATCTTAACTTAGCGGCAATAGTCCCATATGCAGCATACGTTCCTCATATATATATCTCTTATCCTGATCATCCTTTTTCTCGTGATGCTGGCCGAAAAGCTAAAGGTAGCTTACCCGATCATACTGGTGCTGGGTGGACTTTTACTGAGCTTCTTTGACGGAACGCATCTTATTTCGATCAATCCCGAGCTGATATTCATCATATTCCTGCCGCCTTTGCTGTACGAAGCCGCATGGGATATTTCCTGGAAGAACCTCTGGCGATGGCGGCGGGTGATATTGAGCTTCGCCTTTTTGATCGTGCTGGTCACTTCCCTGGTGGTAGCCTTGGTTTCCAGCTGGCTGATACCCGGTTTTACCCTGGCCCTGGGGTTCCTGCTGGGGGGCATCGTCTCCCCGCCCGATGCAGTATCAGCCGGCTCGGTCATGAAATATGTAAAGATCTCCAGGGGCATGACGGCCATTATAGAAGGAGAAAGTCTTTTGAACGATGCGTCCAGCCTTATCGTATTCCGTTTTGCCCTGATCGCGGTGGATACTGGCCGGTTCGTTTTCCACGAAGCAGCCCTCAGCTTTGTGCTGGTCATCGTGATGGGTGTGGCCATCGGCCTGGCCGTAGCCCTTGTTTACTACGCTATATACAAATGGCTGCCTACCAGCACCAACATGGACATCGTATTGAGCCTGACAGCCCCGTACGTCATGTATATCGCGGCTGAGTCCTTTCATGTCTCGGGCGTACTCGCGGTAGTCGCCGGCGGACTCTTTCTCTCCGTTAAAAGCCACCTGTACCTCAGCCAGCGCAGCCGGCTCAGAGGGGCCAACGTGTGGTCAACCCTCGGGTTTGTATTGAACGGGCTTATCTTTATGCTCATCGGACTACAGCTCCCGTTCATTATAAACCAATTGGGAGATGTACGACTGTCCCAGGCCATCGGGTACGGATTGCTGATCACGGGCGTGCTGGTGGTCGGACGCATCCTTTCCACCCTGGGCGCTTCCGTATTCACCGTATGGGTCAGTAAATACATCACCACGGCGGATAACCGGCCGGGTTGGAGAAACCCCCTTATCTTCGGTTGGGCAGGCATGCGGGGCGTGGTTTCACTGGCAGCAGCCCTGTCCATTCCATTGTACTTGAAGAACGGTACTCCCTTTCCTCAACGGAACCTCATTCTTTTTATCACCTTTATGGTCATTCTTTTGACCCTTGTTGTACAGGGATTAACCCTGCCCCTGGTCATCAGATGGTTGCACGGAGGAGATAACAGGGATATCACCCTCCCTCACAAGGAACAGGAATTGATCCTGAGGAAAAAGTTGTCACTTTACAGCTTGCAATTCCTGGATGACCAGCATAAGACGGAGCTGGAGCACAACCGTCCCCTGCAACAGCTGAGAGAAAGGTTTGCCGGCGATCAATTGCCCCAGGACGATAGCTCCGGCGTATGGAATGAGGATTACCGCCGCATCTATTTACAGTTATTGGATATACAGCGTGGCGTATTACATAAATTGAATAAAAAGAACGAGCTGGACGATGAGATCATTCGTAAGTACCTTACCATGCTGGACCTGGAAGAAGAAAAGCTGCGCATGAAATTCGAAGGCGCGTAACTTGTCACGTTTCCCCCCTTATATTGTCACATATGACCAGCCTGCTTTTGAGAACGCGTGACTAGCTTTGTTGCATGGAAAAACAATTGATCAACGATGTAGAAAGCACGGCAGACGAGCTGTTACAGCTGATCGACAGCTTTGAACAGGAAACCTTCAACGAAGTGCCGTTTAAAGACAGCTGGACACCCGGACAGGTGGCGGAACATATTCACCTTTCCGCATCCGGCATATTGCGTGCGGTTAACGGGAACACCGGACCCACACAACGTGACCCCCATCAGATGGTCGCACCGCTAAGGGACGCTTTTCTGAATTTCAACATCAAAATGCAATCCCCCGACTTTATCATTCCTTCAGAGGAACCAAAGGACAAGACTGCGATGCTGCGTTCCGCGCGAGAGACCTGGGCCGGCCTTGCCGAGGCTGCAAGGACACAGGATCTCAACGCCACCTGTCTGGATTTCGAGATGCCCACCATCGGATTGCTTACCCGTATGGAACTGATATCTTTTGCAGTCGTACATACGCAACGTCACATCTGGCAGTTAAAAAAGATTGCCGTGATTGCAGGCATCGCTAAATAATCGTTATTTTTAGACTTCGGAACGGATCATACCAACCACCGGAGGTCTATGAAAATAGCGTACTATATATTCCTTAGCTTTTTGTTGATCCTGCTGCTGTTTGCTATCACTACCTTTATCAATTTCCGCCTTTCGGGGACCGTCAACGCAAACACCGAATACCTGTCCACCTCCACGGAGATCATCCGGTACAGCGGACGCTTTCAAAGGAACATCCTCAACATGGTCAGCGGCCTGCGGGGCTATCTCCTGACAGGTGAACGCTCTTTTATCGAAGCATACGATGCCTCCAATTCAGAGAACGACACAATACTCGCTGAACTGGGACCGCTGGTCACTGATACGATGCAGCACAAGCTGCTGATGGAGATCAAGGAGCTCAACGACGAGTGGACGGAAGAATACACCGACCCACTGCGGAAGGCAAAAATGCTGGCCAATGTCAGTGATAGCAACCTCCAGGTCTTCAACAGGTTCTATAAGGAAAAATTCCTCACCGGGGATGAAAGGGCCATACAAGCCAAGCTGCAGCAGAAATTCAAAGCATTCTCCAACCTGGAATACACCATCCGCCAGACACGAAAGACCCGGCTTACAGAACTGGTGGACAACACCCGGAGATTGTCCTTCTGGCTCACCATCCTGTCCCTTGTCCTGGCCCTGACCATCGTCGGCTTTATGGTAAGAAAGATCTCCAGGCGTATCGCTAATATGACCCAGATGGCCAATGATATTGCAGTAGGTAATTACGATGTGAATATCAAGGACCCGGGCAACGACGAGCTAAGCTCGCTTGGATATTCCCTGAACCATATGGCAGACCAGCTCTCAAAAAACATTTCCCTGTTGAAAAGGTCCAACGAAGAGCTCGACCAGTTCGCCCACATCGTGTCCCATGACATGAAAAGCCCTCTCCGGGGCATCAGCAATGTCGTGTCCTGGATCGAAGAGGACCACAAAGAGGAGCTTTCACCAAAAGTGGAACAATACCTGCATATTATAAAAGAGAGGATCGTCCGGGCGGAAAACCTGATAGAAGGGATACTTTCCTATGCCCGCATCGATAAAGAAGAAGTAGAGAAAGAGACCACCGATCTGAATTTGCTGGTATACGAGATACTTGAAAATCTGCCGGCGGAGAGTCATGTCAAAGTGGAAGTATCCTCGCTGCCGGTCATATATGGCGAAAAGTTCCTGCTCTTCCAGGTCTTTTCCAACCTCATCGGCAATGCTATCAAATACAACGACAAGGAAATGGGCCTGGTAAAAATATCCTGCGAGGAGCACCTCTCGGAATACGAGTTCTTTGTGGAGGATAATGGCATAGGTATTGCACCTGCATACCATAAAAAGATCTTTGTTATTTTCCAGACACTCGCAGATAAGAATACCTTTGCCGGCACCGGGGTAGGGCTTGCCATCGTCAAAAAGATCCTGGATAGTAAAAAACAGCAGATCAGGGTAAGCTCAACGCCGGGCGCCGGATCGATTTTTTCATTCACCTGGCCAAAATATTAGTACGCATGAAGGCAATCAACATTTTACTCGTAGAGGACGATCAACTGGACATTATCGATATCACCCGTCAGTTGGACAAACAGCACATCATCTATCAGCTTCACACGGCGCACAATGGAGAAGAAGCCATTCGTATCCTCGAAGAAGGGACTGAGCTGCCCGATATTGTTCTGATCGATATCAATATGCCAAAGATGAACGGGCTGGAGCTGCTGCATACCATCCGTCACCGGGAAGAATGGAAGAGCATGAAATGTTTTATCGTCACCACTTCCGACGAAAAAGTGGACCGCCGCGCCGCCGGCCTGCTCGGTGTATCCGGGTATATCATCAAGCCCTTGAAGCTGAACAGTCCCGCATCCATGGACGCGTTCAACCTGATGATCGACCTCATTAATTTAAAAAGCGTGGAATAATATTTATATATTTGCCGTTGTAAGCTGCTTGATTAGTAACGATGCTATCCAACGACTGCCATAGTGAAAAAGAAAAGATGCTGGTTTGCCGGCTGATAGCCGGGGATATCACAGCTTTTAACGAGATTTACAGCCTTTACTTTCATCCCGTCTATAGCAATGCCGTAAAGATCACCCGCGACACAGCAGTCGCGGAGGACATCCTGCAAGAGATTTTTATCACCTTGTGGGAGAAAAAAACAACCATCGACCCGGAAAGATCCCTGGCAGGATGGCTCTTCGTCCTTTGCTATAACCGTAGTATTAATATCCTGAAAAAAAGGCTGCGGGAATCGCTCTTATATCAGCAATTGCCTCAACCCGCGGAAAATTCCGAAGAGGAGATCCGGTTTGGGATGCAATGGAACATCCTGGAAAATGCCATGTCCCACCTTTCTCCCCAGCGACGCCGGGTCTTCGAACTATGCAAGCTGCAGGGGAAATCCTATGAACAGGCCGCCGCCGAGCTGCATATCTCAAAATATACGGTAAAGGAATACCTGTCCGCCGCACTGACTTCCATCAGGGAATACAGCCTCCATCACCCCGGATCCACAATGCTGCTCATCCCACTGTTCTTCCTGACCTGACCTCTCCGGAACAGATCGGAACTTTTTTTCAGACCTATCCCCCCTTTTTCCCGGTAGCATTGTATTTATCAAAACTGCCATATTGGAAAAAGACAATGCAGAGTGGCTAAAGCTGCTTTTTGAAAAAGACGACTGGTCGGAGGCCGACCGCCGGCGAGTGCTTGACTATCTCGATGCTACTGGCGATGACGACATGCGACGCCTTATGGAAGATCGCTTCCGGGAGG
>DASZVM010000895.1:0-4888 GCA_035547295.1 Puia sp.
CAGGTACGAAGACGTTCGCTATTCCAACTGGACAAAAATTCCCGTCCTCTTTCCGGCCGTAAAGGGCCTGCTCAATATGATCATCGGGAAAGCCAAAGCCGACACGATCTCCGTACGGACATGGTTCCTGAAAGTATATGACATCTACTTCTATGTGATCGTATTCCTGTATATCCCCCTATTCCTCTTCACGCTGAGAAGACTGATACAGACCAAGGTCTTCCCCGACCCGGATATCCCATTCACCATCAGGAACCTCGTCAAGTACATGCGCCCCGTCTCTCGGCAAAGTACAGAATTCACCCGGTAGAAAACCACAAAAACCGTTTTCCGGACATTAACCTATATTTGAGCACGAAAAAAATAATAAATGCTTAAAGTAGGTGTTTTTGGAGTGGGTCATCTGGGAAAATTTCATCTTAATAACTGGAAGGAAATAAAAGCGGCGGAACTGGTGGGATTCTACGACCCCGATGACAACATAGCCAAAGAAGTCTCCGAAAAATACCAAATACCCCGCTTCGCTGAAGCCGAACGCCTCATGGACGCCTGCGACCTGGTCGATATCATCGCTCCCACCCCTTTTCATTTCACCTTGTGCGAAAAAGCTATCCGTAAGGGAAAACATGTATTCGTGGAAAAACCGCTGGCCGGCACCATGGAAGAAGCACGCGAATTGGTCCAGCTGGTAAAAGAGTCGAATGTCAAGCTGCAGGTGGGACATGTAGAACGCTTCAACCCCGCCTACCTGGCCGTACAGCCCCTCCAGCTGAACCCCATGTTCATCGAAGTCCACCGCCTGGCCCAGTTTAATCCCCGTGGCACAGAGGTCAGCGTGATCCTGGACCTGATGATCCACGACATCGACATCATCCTGTCCCTCGTAAAGAGCGAGGTAAAGCACATATCCGCCAGCGGCGTGGCCGTAATGACCGAAACCCCCGACATCGCCAGCGTACGCATCGAATTCAACAACGGCTGCGTGGCCAACCTTACCTCCAGCCGCATATCCATGAAAAAGATGAGGAAAATGCGGCTCTTCCAGAAAGACGCATACATCGGCATCGACTTCCTGAATAAAAAGACAGAGATCATAAAATTGAAGACACCCCAGGACGTAGACGTCTTTGCTTTTGACATCGAAACCCCCGGAGGGAAAAAGACCATCGCGCTCTCTAACCCCGCCGTCCCGGAAGTAAACGCCATCCGCATGGAGCTGGAAAAATTCTGCGAGGCCATCCTGAACAACACCCCTACCCGTGTCTCGGAAGTAGACGGGTTCCGGGCCATGGACATTGCACATCAGATCCTCCGAAAAATAAAACACAATACCATCAATACCTGACCCCGGTATGCCGGCCCATAAAAGACCACATACTATCCCTATCCTCTGGTACATACTAAGCGACTATATTGCCGCCTTGCTGGCCTCTATGCTTTTCCATTTCAGCCGGAGGATATTTTTGTCGGAAACGGTGTTCATCAACGGGAAACTGCTGCTCACCAACCGCTTCTGGCTGGGCACCGCCACCATCCCCATCGGCTGGCTCATCCTGTACGCCATGACAGGGTCCTATACCAACCTCTATAAAAAATCCAGGCTGAACGAGCTTACCAATACTTTCACCTTTAGCATCATCGGCTGCACCATCGTTTTCTTTGCCATTGTCATCAACGACCCCGAAAATGACTACCACTATTTCTATAAGACCTTTTTTATTTTTTTATCGTCCCATTTCCTGCTGACGCTGACAGGCAGGCTGATCGTCCTCAGCCGCGTACGCAGACAGATACGGCAGGGCGAAGTCGTCTTCAATACGCTGCTGGTAGGCAGCAATGCCGTAGCCACCCGCATATACAAGGACTCCTGCAATGGATTGTTATCCTCAGGCTATCGTTATACCGGCTACGTCACCAACGATCAGCAAAACAACGGCATCGCAAAATATCTCCCCCAGCTGGGCGATTCCGGCGATATCGAATCCACCATCGATCGCCACCATATCGATCTGGTGGTGGTAGCGCTCGAGCGGTCGGAAAAAGCAGAAGTAGAAAGGATTATCGAAAGGCTCAGCGATAAGGATGTGGAGATCAAGATCATCCCCAGCACCCTCGACATCCTTTCCGGCTCCGTTCGCACCAGCAACGTGCTGGGCGCCGTCCTCTCGGACATACACACAGGCCTGATGCCCGAATGGCAGCAAAATATCAAGCTGGCCATCGACGTGCTCGCATCCGTACTGGGCCTGATCTTCCTCTCGCCCCTGATGCTATATACCATCATTCGCATCAAACTGTCGTCCCCCGGTCCCATTTTCTATCAACAGGAAAGGATTGGCTACAAGGGAAAAAAATTCATGATCTATAAATTCCGCTCTATGTACCTCGATGCGGAAAAAGACGGCCCCGCCCTCTCCTCACACAACGACCCCCGGATCACCGGGTGGGGAAAAACCATGCGAAAATGGCGCATCGATGAATTACCTCAGCTCTGGAACGTCCTGAAAGGTGAAATGACCCTGGTTGGCCCAAGACCCGAAAGACAATATTATATAGATCAGCTGTACCAGCGAACCCCTTATTTTCGTTATTTGCTAAAGGTAAAGCCCGGTATCACCTCCTGGGGCATGGTCCAGTTCGGCTATGCAGAGAACATCGAAGAAATGATCACCCGGATGAAATACGACCTCATGTACATCGAAAATATTTCTCTTGCCCTTGACATGAAGATCATGCTGCACACTTTACGTATCATCTTTATGGGAAAAGGTAAATGACAAACCAAATGAAAAACACCCTTCGGCTACTTGCCCTCTCCATACCTCTTGCAGCTTGTAGCTTGCAGCTTGCAGCTAAAAACAGCCCCCTCACAGCTCGTAGCTCACAGCTCACAGCTGAAAAATACTGGCAGCAATCCGTCCGCTATGATATCCAGGTCAGCCTCGATGACGCCGCACATTCCCTGAAAGGCTTCGAGACCATGGTATACAGCAACCACTCGCCCGATACGCTTCATTATATTTATATCCACTGCTGGCCCAACGCCTACAAGGATAATACAACGGCATTGTACAGACAGCTGTCCCAGATCGAAGAACGGAAGACCAAGCTGAAAAAGATAAAGGACAACGGATACATCGATCACCTGGCATTTACCGTCGACGGCATAACCGCATCCACCGAGACGGATACCCTGAACAACGATATACTCAAGCTCAATCTCCCCACCGCGCTTGCCCCCGGCAGAGAGATCACCATCGCTACCCCCTTTTTCGTAAAGATACCATCCTATTTCTCCCGCCTGGGTCATGAAGGGAAAAGCTACATGATCACCCAATGGTACCCCAAGCCGGCCGTATACGACAGCAAAGGCTGGCATCCCATGCCCTATCTCGACCAGGGCGAGTTCTACAGCGAATTCGGCAGCTTCGATGTCCATATCACGCTGCCATCGTCATACATAGTCGGCGCCACGGGCCAGCTCCTCACAACATCGGAGCTGGACACCTACAAACGCATAGGCAGGACCACCCTGCTTACCCCTTCCTCTCCCTCCCATTATCCCCCTCCTTCCTCGACAACCAAAACACTGGACTACCACGCAGACAGCGTTCACGACTTCGCCTGGTTCGCCGATCAGAACTTCATCATACAATACGATACCCTCCGGCTCGCATCCGGCAGGACCATCGACGTATTCTCCTGGTACCGCCCCGGAGGCAATAAAGAATGGATGAACAGCATCTCCTTTATCAAGGACGCCGTCCTTCATTACTCGAATTGGGTCGGTGAATACGCCTACCCCGCCGTCAATGCAGTGGAAGGCCCCGGCAATACCTCCTCCGGCGGCATGGAATATCCCATGATCACCCTGATCACCAGTCCCAAAGCCCCAAAGGAAGAGCTGGACGGCGTCATCGCGCATGAAGTGGGACACAATTGGTTCTACGCCATGCTGGGCAGCAATGAACGGCAGCACCCCTGGATGGACGAAGGCATCAATACCTTTTATGAGTTCAGGTACGAGGCGGAAAAATACAGGTACAACGGGATATTGGGCGACATGATACCCGAGAGGGTCAAAAAATTGTCCACCGATGATTTTCTCTCCGCGGTCTATAACGTGATCAATCAGCTAAGGACTACCGAACCCATCGAAACCCCGGCCCCCTCCTTCCCCTCGGAATTCGATTATGGGTTGGTGGTATACGCAAAGACCGCCGTATGGATGCACATCCTGGAGACCGCCATCGGACGGCAGGAGCTGGAGAAAGGTATGAAAGAATACTTTTCCACCTGGAAATTCAAACATCCCTATCCCGAAGATATGCAGGCCGCCCTTGAACAGGTCGCAGGCAGAAGCCTTGACCAGGAATTCAGCATGCTGCATAACACCGGTTCATTCTAACCCATGAGACGCTTACTGGCCATATCCCTCCTTCTCATAGCTCACAGCTCACAGCTCATAGCTCAGCAATACTGGCAGCAAAAAGTAGATTATATCATCGACGTCAGCCTCAACGATGTGGAGCATACCCTGGATGGCTTCGTCAAAATGCAATACACCAACAACTCCCCCGACACCCTCCCATGGATCTGGATACATTGCTGGCCCAACGCTTACAAGAATGACAGGACGGCATTCAGCGAGCAGATGCTGGAAAACGGCCATACGAATTTCTACTTTTCCGATAAAGATCGGAAAGGCTATATCAACAGGCTGGACTTCCGCATCGACGGAGAAGCAGCCCGCATGGAAGATCATCCCCGCTATATCGATATCATAAAAATTATCCTTCCACATCCCCTCCCGCCCGGTAGAACGGCCCTTATCACCACCCCTTTTCATGAACAGCTGCCCTTCAACTTCTCCAGGGGTGGACACGTC
>DASZVM010000896.1:0-3850 GCA_035547295.1 Puia sp.
GCCACATCAGCCATGTAGCTTGCTCCTGCAGGTGGTGTCGCGCCAGGCGCAGGTGCTTGTGAATAGATAAGACTGTCTACTCCTTTGTAATAGGGATAAAAACATTTCTTCCTGTCATCGGCAGCATCAAAGCTATTATAGAAATCCCAGGCTACGGCATAATACTGCCAGCGGTTCTGCAAGGCCGGCGTAGGGTTGTTCAAAGGACCAAAATGGTTCAACAGCTCAGTGCCGTTGGTATTGGCGTCGGCCAGCACGGAAAAGATATTCTCGACGCACCATTTATTCGACTCTTTGAATAACCCTAAATAGTCCGGATAAAGATCGTATATCTTCAGGTCCATCACCTGCTGGGTAAGATCCACCACCTTCTGCCAGTCATGTCTGCGCAGGTACAGCTTGGCCAGCAGCGTAAGGGCGGCGCCTTTGGTAGCCCGTCCCACATCGTTACCGGGATAAATGGGGTTGTTCTCATAATTTAAGGGCAATACGCCGGCTGCCTCGTTGAGATTATCGATCAGCAACGCTTCGACATCCGCTACTGAGGCTGGTTTTGGCTGACTGGTATAGGAAGCATTCGCTACATCCTTTTCCGTCACCAGGATCACGGGGCCAAACGCATCCGTAAGATCCATATAAGCGACGGTACGTACAAATTTCACTTCCGCAATAAACTGTTTTTTCTCGGCATCCGAGATCGTGGTCATCGCGTCAATATTGTAAATAGCATTATTGGCGTTGGCAATCAGCTTATAGACATATTGCCATTCCTGACCGATCAATCCATTGGCGGAGCTCCACAGACCCAGTGAAAGCTGTCCGGGATCGCCCCCGTAATTACAATGACCGATGTCGGTGGTAAGGTCTGTCAGCGCAAAGTGACGCACGGTCCAGTAAACATAGTTATCCCCTACCGATGGTCCTTTCAGCCGGGCATATACCGCATTCACGGCGGCAATAGCATCCGATTTTGTCTGGAAAGCATTGGTATTGGTGAGTGTGCTGTATACTTTTGGCTCCAGGTCCTTATTACAGCTGTACTGCATGATAAGCGCCGGGGCTAAAATAATGGCTATTATATATTTGTTCATGGTTGTCTCGTTTTAATGGATGGTTAGTTTTACGCCCGCGATAAAGGTCCTGAAGGCAGGGAACGCGTTGAAATCGATACCGCCTGCCAGGTTGTTGGGGTTGGCCGACTGGACGGTACTGCCCCCTGCAGAGGTATTCACATGAGAATTTACTTCGGGGTCAGTACCGGTATAGCCCGTGAAGGTAAACAGGTTTTGCGCGGACGCATAGATCCGGAGACCATCGATGACCTTTGTCTTATTTAGCAGCCTGGCAGGCAGGTCATAGCTGAGAGAGATCATTTTCAGCCGGACATACGAGGCATCTTCCACAAAACGGGAGTTCACATAGCTGCCGTAAGAGCTGAGGAAATATCCTTCCCGCGGGATACTGGTGTTTTCTTTACCCGCTACCCAGCGGTTCAGGACATCCGTGCTGGTGGTCGACTCCAGCACCAGTCTGTTCATGTTGTAGAGGTGATAGCCAAATGCCCCCTGGAAGAAAACAGTCAGACTGAAATTCTTATACTGGAAATCGTTGCTAATGCCCGCTATCAGGTGGGGATTGGTATTACCCAGGTAAGTCCTGTCGCTATCCGTTATCATCCCGCTTTTATCGAGATCGGCGTATTTGGGATCACCTGGTTTTGAGTTGGGCTGCGGTCCATAGGTCTCACCCGACTTGATCACACCCAGGTATTTAAAGCCATAGATCACTCCCAGTTCCTTCCCCGGCTCAAGTCTCGTAAACTCGCGCGCCGACACGACCCCGCTGGGGTTGTTGGTATTGGTGGGGATGATGCTTACATTGTTGGCCAGCGACAAACACTTTTGTCTGTTGTATGCAATATTAAAAGTCGTGCTCCATGTAAAAGCATCTCCTGTGAAATTTCTTGAGTTGATGGCGAGTTCAATACCTTTATTTTCTATCGATCCCGCATTTAAGAGCTGTGTGCCAAAACCCCACCATTGCCCGATAGGCACGTTCAGCAGCAGATCGCTGGTCTTCTTTCGGTAGAGATCGATCGTCACATTCAAACGGTCCCGCCAAAATCCCATATCGATACCAAGATTGGCCTGTGCGTTGCTCTCCCATTTGAGGTTGTTATTCAGCAGGGAGACAGGTTCGATCCCGCCGGACAGGACGCCGCTGGTATTGAGGGAGGTACCGTAGTTGCTAAATCGGCTCATGTATGTATAATCCCCGATACGGTCATTACCCGCAATACCATAGCTCACCCGGGCTTTCAGACTTGAGAATAGCTTGAGGTCGGCAATAAAAGGCACGTTGGTCATTTTCCAGGCCAGGGCGCCGGAGGGGAAGGTACCCCACCGATGGTTGGGTGCAAACCGCGAAGATCCATCCCTTCTCAAGGTAAACGTCGCCAGTATCCGATCATTATATGAATAGTTCAATCTCCCGAAATAAGAGGTAAGCTTTGTTTCCGCCTTGCTGCTGCCGGGCGTATTGGTCGAGCCCGCTACCTGCGGGATAGACCCCGCATTGAGATTGTAGTACAGGTAGAGGTCGGTGGAGAACCCCCGGCTTCCCGCGCCCAGCCCTTCGTATATATCTTTTTGATTGGAGGTACCCGCCATCACCGTAAGCTCATGTACATCGTGCTTGTACTTGTAGGTAAGATATTGTTCCACCAGCCACCTGAACGAGGTATTCATCTGCTCCGCGGCAACCCCGTTGTTGGCCTGTCCGTTCACCAACGTACGGGGAGTGTACTGCCCTGCCGTGGTCCCGGAATATTCGGCGCCGGCGCTGAAATGATAGGTGAGGTTCTTGATGATATCATAGTCGGCAAACATATTGCCGTTGATCAGCTTGTTCGTCGATGCATTCGTCGGCTCCAGCAATATCGCCAGTGGATTGTCCTTCCCAAGATATTGATAATAGCTGCCGTTCGCATTGTATACGGGTATGCTGGGCGGGGAGGTGAACACGCTGTACAATGGCGCCGTAATGTCTGCGACATAACGTTGCAGATGGCTGCTGGTGGCTGCACCATAAAAATTTGATCCTACTTTTACCCTGTCGCTAAACCTCTTCTCAGCCCCCATACGTACGGAATACCTTTCCAGATCCGTATTTTTCAATACGCCTATCTGTTTCATGTAATTCCCGGATAAGTAGAATTTCGAATTCTTGTCATTGCCGCTAAAGCTTATCGACCTGTTCAGCACGGAAGACTGTTGGGTGGCCAGTTTCCACCAGTTGGTGTTTGCCAGGGGGAAACTGGGGGGAAAGACCGGCGGCTTGCCGTCTTCCGCGGCTATGGCATTCTGCACATCCGCATATTGCTGCCCATTTATCAATGAAGGCTTATAGGTAAGATACTGGTAGCCGTTGGAGACATCCGCATCTATCTGCATTCTTCCCGGCCGGCCCTTCTTCGTGGTGATCAGCACAACGCCATTACCGCCACGGGCCCCGTAAATGGCGGTTGCAGAGGCATCTTTCAGGATCTCGATATCTTCAATATCATTGGGATTGATATATTTTCCGTTGTCGCTGATAAAACCATCCACCACATACAAAGGCTCATTGGTGGTAGTGATGGAATTACCGCCCCGGATAGTCACCGACATGCTGCCGCCGGGTGAAAAGTCGGATTGCTGTACGGCCACGCCGGCTGCGCGGCCCTGTATCGCCTGCGCGATATTGGTCGTGGTGCCACCCAGGTTCATATGCTCGCTGGTGACAGAACTGATGGCGCCCGTGACATCTTTCTTTTTCTGGGTGCCATAGCCTACCACTACAACAGTCTCCT
>DASZVM010000897.1:0-4589 GCA_035547295.1 Puia sp.
TGGTGATCGTGGACAATCAATTGCCGGACCTTCCGGGGGATGTGGTGGTCGGGCAGATCAAACGTCATTGTCCGCAGACCCGTATCCTGGGTTATTCCTTTAGTACAAGCGGTGTTTCCATCCGGAAGATGTATGAAGCCGGGGTCAATGGATATGTCGACAAGAGCGAATCCGATACGGAGCTGAACAAGGCCGTGCAACAGCTGATGGAGGGGAAGGACTATTTCAGCAAAGAGGCCCGCGAACAAATACATTAAATATTATAGTTATTTTATTAATAGTACTATCGTCCGGCTACAGTGTTTTAAAGATAGTTTTCTCATGTGAATCTCACTATGCCGGCGGGTTGATCTCAACCTGCCTTTTTTTTAAGTTTAATGCCACTTTGGGCCCGATTTTTGTGGCAATTTGTCACAACCAGGTTATTCCGGCAGTCTCCGGAGTCGAACGGTAAAGACTAGCCGTAAAGATATTCTCCTGTGATCAACCCCTGATAGCTCCATTTCGAATGGCTTACGTGGATTGGTAGGAATGCCCCACTAGTTTAAGGTAATGTACGGTTACTGACCCCCGTTACATTACTTTTTTTTGTTATAGACGTGCCTTAAAAGACTTCCCCCAGATTGACAAAGAACCCTCCGGAGCCATGCGCCCCCCATCCATAATCGATGCAAAGATTCGTACGGGAGAATTTATTCAGGCTGATGCGCAGGCCTGCGCCATAGCCCGGCATCACATATTCATAACGTCCCGATACCTGCTCCGAAAAGGACGCTGCATTACCAAATATCACTCCTCCCAGCAGGCCGTTGGATAGTATACGGAATCTGTATTCCGTCTCGAGATAAAGCATATTCTTACTCCGGAAGCGTCCCTGGATATAGCCTCTCCCTGTATTTGAATAGGCGTCCCATCCCGTGGAGGGCAGCAGCAGGTAGGGTGGGTCGCCTCCTCCCGTGGTAAACCAGCTATAGCTCCATATGGCCAGGACGTTGTGCGTACTGCCTGGCAGGCGGATGTATTTGCGCAGGTCGAGTATCAGGGACTGCCAGTCGGCATCGCTGCCCAGAAAGGTGAAGTTCGGACGATAGCTGATGCCCGCGTAGCCTCCGCCGTCCGGGTTGATCTGATTGCGGCGGGAGTCGTATAGAAAATGGAGGGATATCCCGGAGGCCAGTTCGGTCTTATGGAATCCATAACGTTGAAAATCAGTCTCTTTTCCCGTGGGAGGATCTACTTCCCGGATGTCCCACAGGTAATCCAGATCATAACCAAGTCCCAGGTAAAGGTCGCTGGTGACCTTTCTGAGGATGGCCTGATGGAGACGCAGGTAGGCATAGTCGATGTTATAGCCGCTGTCAGGGGACGTGTTGCCTCCCAGTCCATAGGTGAGGGAGGGATATTTGAGGTAGCGCCAGTCCGTAACGATATTGTATTTATTATCTTTTGTCCAGATGTCGGCCTGCAGGGGGAAGATGATCTGCCGGTATTGGGAGTAGGTGATGCTGGTGAGGATGCTGGAGATATTGGCCTGGTGCGCTTCGCTGGTGTAAAAGGCAAAGTTAGAGCTGATCACGCCGGCAAAACCCGTTTGCAAGGTATATCCCACCACCGGAAGGGCGGAAATATGGAGTTTTCCCGTTTTCTGACGGACAGTGTCCTGCCGAAGGGTGCGGGTGCCTTTCAGCAGACTGCGTCCTATGTCCACCAGGTCCACCTGCTGGCCCCTCACCATCAGGGTAAAGGAAATAAAAAAAAGGAAAAGAAAAGATATCCTTATCAAGTGATCGATTAATCAGGGGTGTATGACGGTGTTTCTATGAATTCGTTTAATTTATGCAATTCAAGAATGGTAGTCTTGCCATCATCGCTTTCCCGGTACATGGGTATGAATTTGCCGGAAAAGCGTATCTCGTGGTAGGTGTAGGAGGTACGTTGCAACACCTGGTTGGAATAGACATCGTCAAACCCTCTTATCAGCACATACAATTCCACATCGGAGGCCTTCATGTCCTCCCATGAGAAACCACGGAGGGGGCTTTTTTCGTCGAGAGGATGGACCACTGTCCAGTTCATCGACAGGTTTTCCACCTTATTGCGTTCGAGGGCCAGCTCATAATAGCGGTATTCGGCGCGACCGTCCGTCTGTACCTGCAGACCTACGTTCACCCGGATCTCCACGTCCGTCAGGGTAT
Source organism: Puia sp. (assembly GCA_035547295.1). Lineage (GTDB taxonomy): Bacteria > Bacteroidota > Bacteroidia > Chitinophagales > Chitinophagaceae > Puia. Next base: position 2,196 of record DASZVM010000897.1, read on the forward strand.
GTTTGTCCTTGTAGGAGGCAAAGCGGAACATGAGGGCCTGGCCGCCTCTGAAAGGGCTGATAAGGGCAATCTTGCTGAATACGAGATAAGCCCTGGGGCGGGAAAAGCGCCCGTACATCAGGCCGGTGGCCAGGGCAAAGGAAAGGAAGCCCATCATGGCTTCGATGGAGGCCACAAAATTGGCGCCGTCGCCCACGGGATTGACCCTTCCGTAACCCACTGTCGTAAAGGTCTCGGTGCTGAAGAAATAGGCTTCTTTGAACCTGGTCCAGGCAGTGGTGCCGATGATCCCCTGGAACTGATCGAGGCCGATGGCAGAATAGATAAGGGCGAACAGGAAGTTGATGACGAGGTAGAAAAGTACGATGACAGTGATGAACTTCCACCGGGGGAGGGTAAGCATATGATGAAAGATGCTATATCTTTCCATAAAGGGCATGCCTTCCTTCCGGATGTTGAAGGTGCCGTCCCGGTTGATAAAGCGTCCACCGTAATTGCTTGCGTTCGTGCCGAATCCCGTATCGTTGTTGGTCTTTAAATACGGGTCGATCTTTTTCATCAAGGCCATGGTCGCTACATAGATTGTTGAATTACAAATTGTTGTCCGCTAGGGCCTCGTATAGGACTTCCACAGGGTGCAGGGCTTTTCTTCCCGTCCCGTCCTTGATCTGGTGGCGGCAGCTGGTGCCGGGTGCGGCGATGATCACTTCTTCCGGCTGGCTGCGGACCGTAGGCAGCAGCACCAGCTCCCCGATCTTCTGAGAGATGTCATAGTGCTCTTTTTCATAACCAAAGGAGCCGGCCATGCCGCAGCATCCCGACGGGATGACCTTTACAGAATAGTTCTCCGGCAGGGACAGGAGTTTGACAGAGCCTGCGACGGTGGAAAGGGCCTTTTGCTGGCAGTGACCGTGCAGCTGGATCTGCCGGGTATCCCGGGTGAACTGGTCCGGCCGGATATTGCCTTTGTCGATCTCCCGCGCCAGGAAATCATCGATAAAGAAGCTATTTGCCGCCAGCTTTTGCGCGGCCTCCAGCCAGCTGTCGTCCGCCAGGTCGGGGTATTCGTCCCTGAAGGTCAGGATGGCGGATGGTTCGATGCCGATGAGCGGGGTCTCTGCTGTTATCAAATGACTTAGCTGACTTACGTTGGATGCGGCGATCTTTTTTGCCTGCCGGAGCAATCCTTTTGAAAGCCAGGCCCTGCCGCTCTCTCCATGTTCAGGTATGACCACTTCATAGCCCAGCCGTTCAAGCAGCAAAATAGCTTTTATCCCGATGTCCGTGTCATTGTAGTTGGTGAACTCGTCACAGAACAGGTAGACGCGGCCTTTGGCAGGGGTACCCGAAGATTTATGGCGGCGATGCCAGCTGCGCAGGGTAGTGGGATGCAGCAGGGGCATGCTCCTGTCCAGGGCAAAACCGGAGAGCTTCTTTATCCATTTTCCCGTCAGGCGCCCTTTGACGAGTTTATTGTATAGCCCCGGTGCCAGCGAGCCCAGACGGGCGGAGGCGGCAAAACCCGCGATCAGCCGGCTTCTGAAGGGCACGCCATTGGCATCATAGTAGTGCTGCAGGAATTCCGCTTTCAGCTTGGCCATATCCACATTCGAAGGACATTCGGACTTACAGCCTTTACAGCTGAGGCAGAGGTCCATCACCTCATAGATCTCCTTGTGGTCATAGCGATTGGGCTTATCGCTGTGGGTAAGGAATTCGCGCAGGATGTTGGCGCGGGCCCTGGTGGTATCTTTTTCATTACGGGTAGCCATAAAGGAAGGGCACATGGTACCCCCGGACAAATGGGTCTTACGGCAGTCGCCGGAGCCGTTGCATTGTTCCGCATGCTGCAGGATATCCTGGCGGTGGAAGCGAAAGAGGGTAGGGAAGGCGGGTGTCTGCTGTCCCGGCTCGTAACGGAGCATGGAGTTCATGGACGGCGTATCCACGATCTTTCCCGGATTAAAGATGCCTTGCGGGTCCCAGCTTTTTTTGATGGTACGCATCAATTCATAGTTCCTGGGTCCTACCATCTGCGGGATGAACTCACCCCGCAGCCTGCCGTCCCCGTGCTCGCCGCTGAGCGACCCTTTGTATTTTTTTACAAGGGTGGCGATCTCTTCGGCGATGGTACGGAAGAGACGGTTGCCTTCAGCCGTCTTCAGATTGATGATGGGACGCAGATGGATCTCTCCGCTGCCTGCATGGGCATAGTGTACAGAGTACAGATCATATTTTTTCAGGATCTCGTTGAATTCCCGGATATAATTGGGCAGGTCCTGTACGTCCACGGCTGTATCCTCGATGACGGGAACGGCTTTGTCGTCTCCCGGCAGATTGCTGAGCAGGCCCAGTCCTGCCTTACGGAGCGCCCATATTTTTTTTGTGTCCGCG
>DASZVM010000898.1:0-4071 GCA_035547295.1 Puia sp.
AGATAACAGGAAAGCACGTTCCTGTGAAATGATCCTTGGGATTGCCAGCGCCCCAAAAAGATAGCCCGCCATGGTAAACGCCAGCGTATAAGAGGTAAGATGCCTTGCAATGCTCAGCGGCATCCCATGATAAAGACCATAATTGCCGATGGTATCACCCGCCATCACCTCCAGCCCTACGCAACAAAAGGTAGCGATAAATCCCATTATGAAATTTCGCAGATGGTTCCGTTCAGCCGCCCCGCCATTCATCGTAACCGTATCCATCCTTCCCGCGCTTATCTCCGGCAGATGCGCATACCCGATCCCAAAAGCCGTCAGCAGCAAAAAGACAGCCAGTATGATATAAGGCACGATCACCGCCCGGGCCAGCTCATCCAGGCGAACAGCCCTGGCATACGGGGACAGCTCCTTCAGCTCGTTCAACAGTCCGTCGGAATTGCTGAGAATGATAGCGCCCAGGATCAACGGGGCCAGCACGCCGGCAAATTTGTTGCAGATACCCATGATGCTCATCCGCTGCGCCGCCTTATCCGCCGGCCCCAGCAGGGTAATATAAGGGTTTACCGCCGTCTGCAGCAGCGTCGTCCCCGTGCCGATGATAAAAAGCCCGGCAAGGAACAAAGGATAGCTCCGCGCCATGGCCGCCGGTATGAACAAAAGACACCCCCCGCTCATGATCGCCAGCCCCAGACGCATTCCCTTCACCATCCCCGTGGCCGCCAGCACCACGCTGGAAGGAATAGCCATCACCGTATAGGATATATAAAAGGCAAACGTCACCAGGTACGCCTGCCACTCCTTTAGCTCGCATGCTATCCGGAGATAGGGTATCAGCGTTCCATTGACCCAGGTGATAAACCCGAATATAAAAAAGAAAGCCCCTACCAATATTATCTGCGCCCTGACACCCTTATTTGACATATCTCTTTATTAAAAAATTCTTCATCTCCGGATCACAGGTAAATCCCAGCTCCGCCGTACCCATCTTATGATGCTTCTCCACTATTTTATCCCATTGCGTGAGATAGGACCGCAAATCCTGCATCTCCCCCATTTCTTCCCGCATCCCTCCTATCCTTGTCTCCACATGCGCCGCCCTTGACAAAGCCAGTTCCACCGCGTCCGTCTGATCCTCTAGGTAACCTCCCGCAACCGTATACCATTGTGACAGGTCCAGGTCGAGCTTCAGCCAGGGCATCGCTTCCAGGTACAACCTCGCAACATGAACGGCAAAACAAAACCTCCCCCGCTGCGTCTTATGGACGATATTAACCCCATTCTCCAGCGCAATCCGTTTGCTCATCAGCAACAGCTGCGTATTCTGATCAAAAGTGAAATAATCCTTCCCTGTCTGCAGACTGATGATAAAAGGCCTGGACTCTATAATTGAACGCAGAGAGCTTTCCAATTCCCGCGCATGTTGCAAAAAATCAGGCGTTACAGTTCCCTCATGTACAGCTTTCAATCTTAAGCCATGCTTTGCAAATCCGTTCAGGATAAGATCACGTTCGCGGACATCCGAAGGCAGGGCGGTTTCCACTCCGTCATACCCCTCTTCCCGTACACATTTCAAAAAATCGTCCCAGTCCGGGGCCTCCTGTCCATGACGGGCACAGTAAAAAGTCAATTTCATGGAGGGTTTCATCAATTGTCTGTCAGCTCACGGTCTATCAGCAGGGGAAAGAACTGTCCGCCCACCTTCTCCCCCCTGGGTATCACAGGCGTGCCCGGCATCAGCGTCTCGTCCGATCCTGACACGGTGCCATCGGCAAAAACATTCAGAACAAACGCACGCCGGGGTCTGTCGCTCCTGTTCTCATACGATCCATGCACCAGCAGGGGATGATGAAAAGTACCATACCCTTTTTTCAATTCGATAGGGATAGGATGAAAAGCCGCCCGCTGGTCCTCCGTCAGAACGGATAGAAGCCCATCCATATCCCCCGTCAGGTTGGGTTTTTCCAGCAAGCCCCACCGGTGACTGCCGGGAACATAATACATGCACCCGTTCTCCGTAGTAGCATCGTCCAGCCCCACCCAGCAGGTGAGATGCTGCATAGGCGTCGTCCGCGTCCAGTATGAATAATCCTGGTGCCACGCCACCACACCCCCATGCTTCGCCGGCTTGCAAAAAAGCTGGTCATGCCAGAACCTGATGTTCTGATCATTCAACAGCTGGCTGGCTGCCATGACAAAAGCAGGGTTCCATAAGATATCATGAAAGCCCGGCTTGATCCGCCAAGCCCCAAGCGCATGGAAGAGCACAGAACCGGGGTCCGTGGACGAATTCGAAAAGAACTGGTAGAACAGGGGATTGTCCGGATGCGCCGGGTCGATGATCTCTGCCAGTTCCTCATTCAGCTGATCGATCTGCCAGGGTTCCAGCAGCTTGATATTGCTGACATAACCATGCTGACGAAAGGATTTCACCTGCTCCTCGCTAAGCTTGTAAGACTCCCACTCCTCCCGTGTCACAGGCCACTTGAACATGTCGGACACCAGCTGATGGAATGCTGAAAGGTCCTTTGGTATGTGCTTGCTCATATTTTATTCGTTTGTTTTTAACAGACCTGTTTGATGCATTTTCCTGATAAGCTCGAACGCCCTGTCCTCATAAGGTATCTCATAAGGCAGGATCACAGGCGGTGACATCTTTTCCAATGCCATTCTGTCCAGCAGTTCCCGGTCCCCATCCAGAAAGGCATTACACCATCTTATCTGCAGCCGCTCATCCTCCCTTGACAGCCATGATCGACGGCCGCTTTCAAATACGCCCATCTTCCCCTGCTCCCGCAACACCAGCAATGTCAGCAGATCCCCGCTCCCCGCGGGCCAGGATGGATATTTTTCCCTGAAGGAACTAATTCTATCCTCGACAATCCCCTCCTCGACGATCCTATTCTTGTTGATCTCCCCCTTCTCCACCTCTCCTCCCATCCGTCCCAAACAACACTCCAAATAGTCCTCCAATCGCTCGTCCACATCGTACGGCCTCCCCACCCCCATATTCTCTGGCCACTCCCTTGCCTTCCGGATATATTCACCGGCCTGCTCATACTCACCTCGCACAAAAGCCGCAATCGCCGCATGCAAATGCGTCTCGCGCCAGACATTCCTGCCCTCCGAAGCCCCTTCATTCGGCAGCACCTTCAACGCTTTCATCAGCTGTATCCCATCCTCATACTGTCCGTTATGCATATAATATCCGGCCAGCTGAAGACCCAGGTAATAATTACCGGTATGAATAAGATAACCTTTCTCCGCAGCCTGTACCGCAGCCCTCCACTGCTCCTTCCCCCCATAATATCTTGCCAGCGCTAAGCTGGCTCTCCACGCTTCCGGCGCCAGATCCACCGCTCGTAAAAGGTCCGCCTCTCCATCCTGCCGAAGCCTGGCCCGCACGAGATAAAATGGATACCAGTCCGGTTCATCGCCACAATCATCCAGCAACATCGACGCCTCCCGCTCCTTCATCAGTTGGATAAGCCCCAGGGCAAAGAAATACTTCACCCGCCAGCAAGACGCATGGACCACCGCCCACCGCAAGACCGTCAGGTCCTCATGCCGGTGAGGGAACACGTTTTCCGGTGACATCCTGTCTACCTTATCCCGTAGATCCGGCCCTGTCTTGCCTTCCTTTTGAAAAAGCACCCAGGCCTTCCATAGCTCCACCATAGGATGCTCCGGCGATAAACGCAATATTTCCACAGCCGCCCCCCAATCCTCTATATCCGTATAAAAGGCCGCCATCTCGATAAACGTCTCGTGGGGCCATTCACTATGTATATATAGATCCTCCCCCAACCCTGCTTCATAACGCAACAGATGATCCAAAGGATCGCTAAGCAGACGCATCCGCGCCACCTCCCGTGCTTCCTCTTTCCTGTCCCATCTTCTCAGCGCTACTACCTGCAGGTGATAAGCCGTACAATTCCCCACATTACAGGCGATCGCCTCCTCGATATAGGTCAACGCCCGTGCATACTGCCGCTGCCTGATCAGCAGCTTGCCCAGCTCCATCATAGCCACGCTCCGGTAGGCCGGCGTCTGCGAGGCGATGGAAAAACC
>DASZVM010000899.1:0-3685 GCA_035547295.1 Puia sp.
TGGAATTTGCCGCTGGCAACGAGGAAGTCCGTCCTCAGGTATTCCACTTCCGGACCGGGATCGGAGTTTGCGATGTATTTGTCCAGCGCATCGGTAGCCTTGGCAGCATCCCAATGAAAATAATAGTAATAGAACAGCTCATAATAAGCCGGGGCATAAGCGGGGTCCATCTGTACAGCTTCTTCAAAAGCCGGCAGAAAGAACTCCTTGTTATTTTGCGTCAGATAGATCTTGCCGATCTTGTATTTTGCCTCTGCATATTTCGGATCGACGGTCAGGGCCTTCTGATAGCTTTGTACGGCATTGCCGCCATCTATCAGCTTGCGGTAAGCGTCTCCCAACAGGATATACGTCTCGACGTTGTTGAATTTCTTCGTCTGCATGGCCTGGTTCAGTTTCTCGATGGCATAAGCGGCATCACCGGCCTTTGCATCGATGTTGGCATCCGCTACGGCATTGAAGACCTCGACGTCCTTACCCTTGGTAAGGCTGATAGCCGTCTCGAAATGCTGACGGGCATCCGTAGTCTTGCCCTGACGCAGTTCAACCTCTCCCATGCCGGCTAACAGCAGCGGCGCATTGCCATTGGATTGCAACGCCTTGGAGTATAGTTCCTGGGCGGCAACAGAATCCTTCATTTCCATCAAAGTCTGTCCCTGCCAATATATAGCTTCAATATTGTTAGGATTGGAAGCCAGTATCTTGTCGAAGGTTTCCTTCGCACTTTTATACCGTTGATAATAAAGGAATTTCTTCCCTTGGTCTACCGTCTGAGCCATCGCCCCGCCGCAGAAGCCGACCAGGGCCATCACCAGTAAGCTGAATCGGAACTTATTCTTCATGTACTTTGTCTGTTTAGAGTGTGTAAATATAACTATTATTGATTGTTTAATTACTGACTGATCTGCGTGTCACGGATCTGAAAGGACATCCTCGCCGGCCAGAGATAAGCCTTGGTAAAGATCAGCTGTCCCCGTTCATACTGCAGGAAGTTTGCGAAGTTACCACCTACCCCGCTGAAGTTCTCTTTCAGGATGTAATACAAACTTCGCACCAAGGGATAACGGCGGAGGGCAATATTGGCCTGATAAGGTTTAACATAGGTCTCTCCGAGACAGCTGGTACACCGGATAGAGGCGATCCGCACCTTATTAATAAACAGGTTGTCATTGGCCTCGCCTTCGCCGATCCAATTGACTCCTACAAACCCAACAGCATGTGGATTTTGTGACACATAATCGATCACCTCTTCGCTGTTCTTTGCGGCCGTGACCCGTTTGCTCAGGGGTTTCCCTTTTAAAAGGGAGTCCATGGCATATCGCACAGTGCTGGTGGCAGACTTGCCATCCATCACGGGGATGTGCACAGTATCAGTGCCGTCCAGCATATGCTGAAGGTCCGTCACCTGGAATATCGAGTCTTTAGCGTTATTGTTGACAATGACGGCAACAGCGTCATAGGCTACGGCCATAAACTGGGGCTGGAGATGAAAAGAGTCGCTGTAGAACTTTTCTTCTTGGGGGCTCAGACCCCGGGTAACGATGATCATCCGGGTGCTGTCCGTGGTCAGGTCACGGAGACACTGCGCCTCGGGCTCATATCTGGCGACGATCTTTATGTCGGGAAAAGAGGACTGGAACACCTTTATCTGCGAGTCGATGACAGGCTTGAACGATTCGTCGATACTGATGGTCAGCGTGCCTGACGTAGGCGTTTCCTGGGGAGTTTTATTCCCACTGCCGCCGCATCCTCCCAGGAAAAGTATAAGCCCCAACCCTAATATTGCGCCCTTGCCATTATTCAAAATATGCCGGAGAGAAACTTGCATCAACGAAAATAATTTTTTTTATACCCGCGATAGATCCGCCATCCTCCATATAATAGCCAAATACCGGAAAAAGCATAGCGAAAAAAATCGTCGATGGCCATGGGAAACCCGATCTTCGGAGCGATCAACAGAAATATTCCGAAACCAAACCATATCCCCCCTATCCCATAGTCCTGGATCGATCTTCTCAGCATATATCTGCGCCTTTCACCATCAGGAGCATCATTTTCCATCTTTAACCAGAATTTTTTTATTTATATGAACGGTCATCCATCTGCCGGAACGGGCAAATTAAGAAATTAAGCTTAAAAAGAAATCACTGTATAAGGTCTTATACTTATTAATTTCTTATTAATGCATCCTTTTCCTTAAGACTCCATATCTCCCCTATTCCACAAACCAGCCTCCCCCACACCCTTATCTTATAATGTTTTAACATTACCTTTGCCGGCATGAAAAAGGAGCCTGCCACCCCACCATCGGACACCGCCCCTTCATCCTCCGGAACTCCGGATAAAAGGACCTCTGTCTCCCTTCCACCGGGGAGCCGGCCCACCGCTTTCCTGATGGTCTGCCTGGGCAATATCTGCCGCAGCCCTCTTGCTGAAGGTATCCTGCGGGAAAAAGCCAGGGCAGCCGGACTCCACTGGGAGATCGACAGCGCAGGGACCAACGGCTACCATGTGGGTGAAGCACCACATCATCTTTCCCAAAAAGTAGCCCGGGCCAGGGGCATCGACATCAGCAGCCAACGGGCACGGAAATTCAATGCTGATGATTTTCAACGTTTTGACAAAATCTATGCCATGGCTGGAGATGTGGTGCGTGAAATGCGACGTATCGCCGGCCGTAACTACGATCCGGCAAAAGTGGAGCTCCTGATGAATGAGCTGCACCCGGGCGGCAACGAGGACGTCCCCGACCCTTATTACGGGTCGGAACCCGGCTATCACGAGGTCTACGGGATGATAGATGCAGCCGCGGACAGCATCGTTGAAAAATATGGCAAACCATCCGCCGCCACCGGATCCACCCAATCCAAGAACGCCGGACCCACCCAATCCAAAAATGTATGAGCAGTCTAAAACCGTCTTTGCCCCAGGGCACCCGGGATTTCGGGCCCGCCACTGTCCGCAAAAGGAACCATATCTTTAATACCATCCGCACCGTTTTTGAGCTGTATGGCTTCCAGCCCCTGGAAACTCCCGCCATGGAGCAACTGGAAACCCTTATGGGTAAGTATGGGGAGGAAGGCGACAAGCTTATCTTTAAGATCCTGAACAACGGGCTGGGCGACCCTAAGAATATCGAAAAGTCCCGTAAAGCCTTTGAAAAGACGCTGGAAGGGAAGACCGACAAGGACCTCACGGAAAGGGCGCTCCGATATGACCTTACCATCCCTTTCGCACGATATGTGGCCATGAACCATGGGCAGCTGACCTTCCCTTTCAAACGGTACCAGATGCAGCCTGTCTGGCGGGCCGACCGGCCCCAGAAGGGACGGTACCGTGAATTCTATCAATGTGATGCCGATGTGGTAGGCAGCCAGTCCCTGCTCAACGAGGTAGAGCTGGCATCCATTTACATGGAAGTATTTAGCCGCCTCGGTATTCCGGTGGAGTTGCGTATCAACAACCGTAAGATCCTGGCCGCCCTGGCCGAGGTCTGTGGGGGCGCCGGCAACATGACGGATATCACCGTGGCCATCGACAAGCTGGACAAGATCGGGCTGGAAAAAGTAAAAGAAGAGCTGGTCCAGCGGGGGCTGTCCAATGACCAGGTAGCCGCCATCGAACAATATTTAATCATTGCGGGGGACAACACCACCAAATTGTCCCGATTGAAGACCCTTTTCGC
>DASZVM010000900.1:0-10031 GCA_035547295.1 Puia sp.
GTAGCTGCGCTGGGCTGACGGCTGATGACCCCGTAGTTGATCGTCTTCAGGTTCATCTGCAGATAGCTGGCGGCGCCCATGTTCAGGGGCTCTTCCTGTACCCAGAACCAGGTAGCTGCCTGGCTGTATTTTTTGTATAAAGCTTCCAGCTGCAGCAACGGCAAGGGGTACAGCTGTTCCAGCCGTACGATGGCCACATCCTTACGATTTTCCTTTTGCTGACGTTCGGCCAGATCGAAATAAACCTTACCGGCGCAGAACAGCACTTTCTTCACCTGGTTGGCATTATCCACAAAGGTATCGTCCATCACTTCCTTAAAGCCGCCGGAAGTAAACTCTTCCATCTTCGACCAGGTGCCGGGATGCCGGAGGTTGGCTTTTGGCGAGAAGTTGATCAGCGGTTTACGGAAAGGCCATGCCAGCTGTCTTCTGAAAGCATGGAACAGGTTGGCTGCCGTGGTAATATTCGTCACCACCATATTCAGCTCTGCGCACATCTGGAGGAACCTTTCCATACGGGCGCTGCTGTGCTCGGGGCCCTGTCCTTCATATCCATGAGGCAGCAACAGCGTGACGCCATTCATACGCTGCCATTTCTGTTCCGCGGCGGAAATGAACTGATCGATCATGGTCTGGGCGCCATTGCTGAAATCCCCGAACTGGGCTTCCCACAATACCAGGGCATTAGGGTTGGCAAGGGCATAACCATATTCGAATCCCAGCACGCCATATTCGCTGAGCAACGAGTTGTAGATACGGAACTGTCCTTTGGCATCGGGCAGTCTGCTCAGACGGTTATATGACTGGTCTGTATTCTCATCTCTCAGGACGGCGTGGCGGTGGGAGAAAGTACCTCTCTGTACATCCTGTCCGCTCATACGCACATCCTTCCCTTCCAGCAGGAGACTGCCGTAGGCCAGCAGCTCGCCCGTGGCCCAATCTACTTTCTTTTCTTCGGAGAAGAGCTTGACCTTATCCTGCAGCAGCTTTTCCACTTTACGCAGGGGCTTGAAATCTTCCGGCCATGTCATGATGGCGTCGAAGATCTTTTTAAAGTCCGCGTCGCTGATGGCTGTCGTGGGTGATTGGTCAAAATCCGGCGGAGTAGCCTTTCGCAGACTGCGCCACCAGACTTCGGGCTGCTGATAGTGGTAAGGCAGCGGATGCTGTTTCACCTCATCCAGTCTTTCCTGCAGATCGCCCCAGAATTTCTTTTCCATCTCCTTTGCAAGCTCTTTTGCATCGGACTCGCCATTTTCGATAAGGAACTGGGTATATACTTCCCGGGGATTGGGATGCTGGTCGATCAGACCATACAGATGAGGCTGGGTGAATTTGGGGTCATCGCCTTCATTGTGTCCATGGCGGCGATAGCACACCATGTCGATGAAGATATCCGTGTTGAAGTCCTGACGGTACCGGGTAGCGATCTCGGCACATTTTACCACGGCTTCCGCATCGTCCCCATTCACGTGCAGCACAGGCGCATGGATAGCCGCCGCCAGGGACGTACAATAGTCCGAGCTGCGGGCATCGTCGAAGTCCGTGGTAAAGCCTATCTGGTTGTTGATGACAAAATGGATGGTGCCGCCTGTGTTGTACCCTTTCAGCTCGCTCATCTGCATGACCTCATACACGATGCCCTGACCGGCCACAGACGCATCTCCATGGATCAGGATGGGCAGTATCTTGTCGTAATCGCTGTTGTACATGACATCGGCCTTGGCCCTGGCAAAACCGACGACCACAGGATCGACAGCTTCCAGGTGAGAAGGATTGGGCATCAGCTTCAGATGGATGGTCTTGTCCTTGTCCGTCTGTACTTCACTGCCATAGCCCATATGATATTTCACGTCACCGCTGCCCATGGTCTGATCCAGCTTGGCCGTGCCTTCGAATTCGCTGAATATCTGCTCATATGTCTTGCCCATGATGTTGGACAGGACGTTCAGACGACCGCGGTGCGCCATGCCGATAACCACTTCCTGCACGCCATGGTCGGCAGCTGTATTGATGATGGTGTCCAGGGCAGGGATCGTGGTTTCCCCGCCTTCCAGGGAAAACCTTTTCTGACCGATGTATTTGGTATGGAGAAATTTCTCGAACATGACCCCCTGGTTCAGCTTTTCCAGGATACGTTTTTTCTTCTCCAGGGTCAGCGGGTCGAGGAATTTTTTCTCCATCTCGTTGGTGAGCCAGTCGATCTTCTGCTGCTCGCTGATATACTTGAACTCGATGCCTACATGACCGGCATAGCAGCTCTGCAGATGCTGCAGGATATTACGGAGCGAGGTGGTTCCCAGTCCGATGAGATTGCCGGCAAAGAAGTCCTTGTCCATATCCTCTTCCGTAAAGCCAAAAAAAGCAAGGTCGAGGTTGGCGCCCCGGTCTTTCCTGGGGCGTATGGGATTTGTCTTTGCCACCAGGTGGCCTTTATTGCGATAGCCAAGGATCAGGCGATAGGCGCCCAGCTCCTTTTTCCAATCCACTCCATCGGAAGTGGTCAGCGTCCCCCCGGCAGGTTTCGCGCCTGCCACAGCGGCATGAACGCCATTGGAAGAGCCATTGCCGGCAGCTTTCCCTTGTGTAACAGCAAAATCGAATCCTTCAAAAAATTTCCTGAACTCAGGATCTACCGCATCGGGGTTCTTTACAAAGTCCTGGTATAAGCCCTCGATATAAGAGGGGTGAGAATTAGTTATAAACGAATAATCCTTCATAGAAGCGCTTGAGCGTTATTTCCGGAAAACGTTCCACCGGCAGGCGGACGTTCCGCCGTTCAATTTTGGCCTACAAATATCGTTGAAAATAGTCATTTCCATTCCCCTGGAAGTCATTTTCTCATGTTTTTAACCATACCTTGAACAGGCCTGGCTTTCCGGACATTCCATCGGGTGGATCCCTCCTTTTTCAGCCTAGTTCCGCCCATGTACAACGGATAGATAGCCTTTCAAGTGCATTTTGGGCAATTTTTGCGAATAAAACCCTTATGGATTTGGAATATTCGAGGTATGGGGCTACCTTTGCCGTCCTAAAAATGTCGAGTAATGGCAAATCATAAGGCAACCAAAAAAGATGTAAGGCAAGCCACCAAGCGCAGGGATCGTAATCGCTACTATGGCAAGACCACCCGTAACGCGATCAGGGACCTGAGGGAGATCAAGGTGCAGAAGGAAGCTGGCGACAAGCTGCCTGAAGTAGCCGCTATGATCGACAAGCTGGCAAAAAAAGGTATTATCCACAAGAACAAGGCCGCTAACCTGAAGAGCAAGCTGGCCCGGAGGATCAATACTTTAGGCGCTACGGCCGCCAAGTAGTCCCTTTAAGGCTAAAGAAGTCTTTTTCTTTACATTATAAAAAAGCATCCGAAAAGGATGCTTTTTGTTTTTTGTCGTGGCCGGCCTTTTTGACCGAGGCTATATCTTTGTGTTTATTTCAATGTTATTCAATGTCTTATTGATCCTGAAGAATATGATTATAAGTTCGCACCATATTCGCCAGGCCACATTGCCGACGACCAGCATGATAAGGCCCCCGATGAACCCACCTCCACCCAGCAGACTGAATGGGCTGAAACCTCCTCCTCCCAATTCGTCAAATCCCCGGCTGCGGCTGCCGCCGAACATGGTTGCAAAGCTGGCGAGAGTGATCAGCACAGCTACCACTGCATAAACGATCTGGATGATTTGTAAGGTGATCATGGTACGGAATGAAAAGAAGTCCCTCCAGTTAAAGCCTGGATTGGTACCCTGAGCCGGCGCAATGTTCGTTTGTTCCATGGTTTATTGTTTAAAAGTGAAGGAAAAAAAAATAGGCCCGTCATTCAGACGGACCTGTTCGTTCAGCTATCAGTATCTTAAATGAAATTAATATCTTCTATCCCTGTCGCCGCCCGGACGCCAGCCGCCACGGTCGCCGCGATCTCCTCTATCCCCCCTGTCGCCGCCACGGTCCCCACGATCGCCACCTCTGTCGCCGCCATAGCCACCGCGTCCGCCGCCTCCGCCATAACCGCCACGGTCGCCACCTCCTCTACCGCCACCGTAACCGCCACGATCGCCACCGCCTCTGCCACCGCCATAGCCGCCACGATCGCCGCCTCTGCCGCCACCAAAACCGCCTCGGTCGCCACCGCCTTTCGACTGTTCCTCCGCCTCTTTCACGGCCAGCTTTTTGCCTTTGATACCGGCTCCATCCAGGGTCTCTATCGCACCCTTCGCTTCCAGGTCATCGGGCATGTCCACAAACCCGAAACCTTTACTTCTTCCCGTCTCCCTGTCGAGGACAACTTTTGCGGAATGCACTACACCATACAACTCAAACATTTCTTTTAGATCAACATCGTCGAAATCAGAAGGTAAACCTGCTACAAAAAGCTTCATGCCAGTGAATTTGAGGTAAAAATACAAAGATGACTGCTATCTACACCAATAATATTCAAATTTGTTCTGTAATTTTTGGAATATGTTTTTCAATGCATTTGTTCACTTTAGAGGGAGCTTCCAGGGTGCTAAGGGCTTGCCTTTAGAAGATGCCTCGTTCTTTTCAGCAACTTTCCAATTATCATCCAAGCGCTCCATTTATCCTCTAATCCACCCCTCCCCTCCGGATGGCTTTTGTCTGAGCCGGCCATTGTGCCTGCTGTCCCGTCTTCGGGTTCACGGGAAGAATGCTTCTCTCCCGGGATGTGGTGACAGGGTCTTCGCTGGCCATATAGGCAAGCGCCGCTGCCAGGATCGCATTATTTCGCAGATCATCAAAAACGATCTTATCGTAGGTGTCCCGGTTGGTATGCCATGTATAGTTAAAATACGACCAGCTTCTCGAGCTTAAAGAGAAAGCAGGCGCCCCCACTGCGACAAAGGAGGCAAAATCAGAACCGCCGCCGCCGGGAGCGCCCGGAAAATGCGTTTCTATCGAATCCCTGATCTCCGAAGGCAAAGGCGCCAGCCACCGGGTGAGATATTCATAAGCGTGCAGAAAACCCTGACCGGAAAGACTCGCCACCCTGCCGGTGCCATTATCCTGGTTGAAAACGACCTGGATGTTCTTTACGATCTCCGGATGATCTTCCACAAAGGCCCTGGAACCATTCAGCCCCTCCTCCTCACTACCCCAATGTCCTACCAGGATGGTACGCTTCGGATGAGGGTACACTTTGCCGAGGATACGCATGGCCTCCATCATGGTAAGGGTGCCTGT
Organism: Puia sp.; assembly: GCA_035547295.1. GTDB lineage: Bacteria > Bacteroidota > Bacteroidia > Chitinophagales > Chitinophagaceae > Puia. The sequence goes on from DASZVM010000900.1 coordinate 5,203, forward strand.
GCCATTATCCGTAGCGCCGCTGGCCTCATCCCAGGAATCGAAATGGGCGGAGAGGATGACATATTCATCAGGCTTTTCACTGCCTTTGATCTCTGCAATGGTATTGAAGGTGGGGACGATACCCCGCTCTTTCGACTCAGTGTGCACGCTGATCTTCGGCTTGTCACCTGCTGCCGTAAGTCTGTACAGCAGGCCATAGTCTTCCAGGGCGATGTCTAACGTGGGGACTTTTTTTGTGTAAGCGCCAAAGATCCTGTCCACGCCAAAGCCGCCGGACCATGTGGAGGTAATGATCCCCGCAGCGCCCGCATTTTCCAATGCCACGGGAAGTGTCCTGTTCGTATAACCCGTCTTTTTGATCCTCATGGCCCAGGCATCCGTCTGCCTGGTACGCTCCTGCTTTATTTTTTCAAAAGACTCCTTTGTAGCCCATTCCTGCCAGTTATCATCAGGACGTCCCGTAGGCTGCGGCATGGACACCATCACAAACCTGCCTTTTACATTCGGCAGCCATTGCTGAAAGGCAAGGCTGTCGGCCAGATCGGGCAGGATCACCAGCTCCGCGGTTACGGTATTCTTTCCCATGCCCGGACTCCAGGCAAGCTGGGTGCCTTCCAGCGTCCTTACCCGCGGGTATACCATATCGATGTGGGAAATACCTCTCTCCCACCCTCTCCATTCTCCCCAATTTTCACTATGTGCCGGGATCCCCCAGCTCTTGTATTTTCCAATAGCCCAATCGCGGGCCTGTTCCATCTGGGGAGTACCCACCAGCCGGGGGCCTATGACGTCGAAAAGTTCGTGGGCCAGCTGCCGCAGCTGGGAATTTTCATTTTCTTCTTTGACAATGTTATCGATGACAGCGTCTTTCAACTGGGCAAATACAGGCATGACGGCCAGGCAGACACCTGCAAAGAGGAGGCAAAGCTTTTGCATTCTCTAATGTATGAAATCCTATTTATAATAGAATGAGTCCAGGAAGAGAAAGCGGTTTGAATTTTTTGCCTGCTCCTGACGCGCATCCTTGTCGATGATCATCACATTGGGCGTTTCGGGCCGGTAGGCTGACCAGGCGGGCAGCCCCTCTCCATTAGGATCACCCGTCCTTATAAAACCGGCAAAAAAACCCTGCATTATCCCGGAGGTCTTATAATCATCGGACGTCCATGCATAGATGTTATATACGGCGAGGTTGCCCAGCGCATAAGCGATCTCTGCCGAATGAGGGGCAATGGGAAAAGGCGGTGTCTGAGCCGGCTCCTTTGCATCCGCCCACGGGGGCTGCTGTTGCGCAAAAAGGTAGCGGTAGACGGGTTTTCCACCTGTCCTCGCCTGCAGATCGATCCATTTCCAGGTGCTATAGCCCATAAATCTGTCGGTGGCAAGGTCCGTGGCCGACCTCAGCACTTCATCCTTATTAGCGGCCGGATAATTCCTGGCAGCTGCTTCCGCGCTGGAGCCGTATATTTTTAGCAGCGCCGAAAAGTAATTGGGGACGGTGGGTTCATCATTCTCTATGATATTATTCCAGGACACCTCCGTGGCATTCCAGCCGGCCAGAAGTGGTACGCTTGCCTGCCGGCCCGCGGTAAATATCTCCCGTGGCGACCGGGGCAGAAAATATCCGTCGACGATGGTGGAAAAATGAAAACCCGATTTAGCCGCCTCTTCCATCAGCTGTTGCGCGGGTTCTTCCCGTAAGGCGTCAAAAGAGGTGTTGAGAGAACCGGTGAACCGGGCGCCCATCTGTTCGCCAATATTCAATCCGGGAGGCCCCGGCACTCCCAATATCGAACCGCTTTCGCCGATGGCTCCGGCAAAAAGGCCCTTTGACAGAGGCGACGCCATCTGGACGCTGACGGACATGGAGCCGGCGGATTGACCGGCGATGGTGACCCGGGCGGGATCCCCTCCAAATGCCCCGATGTTTGTCTGTACCCAGCGTAAGGCGGCCAGCTGATCAAGATAACCATAGTTGCCGCTGCTGTGATGGGGTGACTCGTCCGTAAGACGGGGATGGGCAAAGAAGCCAAATATCCCCAGCCTGTAGTTCACGGTAACGACCACTATCCCTTTCCGTGCCATGGAGGCCCCGTCATAACGGACCTCCGATGCATCGCCTGCATACAAGCCCCCTCCATAAAAATATACCAGGACGGGAAACTTTTCATCGGTGGTCGTATCGGGCGTGGTATTTGACGTGGTATTGGGCGTGGTATTTGGCGCCCAGACATTCAGATAAAGACAATCCTCGCTGTACTTCCCGCTGCGGAAGAGCATATCCTTGAAATGAGCCGTTTGCATGGGACGGGGAGCAAATCGCAGGGCCTTACGCACACCTTTCCAGTTCTTTACGGGTTGCGGCTCCTTCCATCGAAGGTCGCCTACAGGCGGCTGCGCAAAAGGAATGCCTCTGAATATCCGTACGTTGCCGGAGTCCTGCTCTCCTTCCAGCATACCGTTGGCAATATGCACCCGGAGGGAAGATTGAGCGGATGCCGAAAAAAAGCAGCAGGTGAGCAGCGCGGGTAAGAGTAATTTTTTCATGCAGTGAGTTATTGCATATGGTTGTCTCTAAAGTACAGATTTTCCGGGGGTTCTCTGCCGTATCATACCCGAGGCCCGGAATTTGCATACCAAGGGTTATGATAAGGGAATTAAAAAAGATACCGGTCTCCGGTCAGGAAGAAGCTTTTCAGCTTATCAACCGGCTTAGCCAGCATTATGGCATGCATCAGGATACCCATCGTCATCAGTTCCAGGTGTCAAATGATCTTTATTCAGCCTATTATGATGCGGAAGAGAATGTCGTAAAGATGGAATCCATCCATCCTGAAACGACAGAAGAGCAGATCAGGGAATTTCTGATCAGCTTCCCCACTTTTTTTTGACTTGCCGCGCCTGAAGATTATATTTATCTTGGCGCTGTAATGAATATCAATATCCCTATCAACAGGAAAAGATTCCCTTACGCAGTTGTGCTGTATTTGCTGGTAACTGCTGTTTTTACGCTCAATCTGATATATCGCTGGGACGCAGTCGGAGGGGCCGGAGGACCGCTGGATTGGCTGTTGCGTGCCATTCCCATTGGATTCGGTCTTTTTATGGCGATCATCTCCCTGGCGGATTATATAAAAACCCTTTTTGATAAAAATGCCTCTTTTGTCATCTCTGAAAAGGGGATAGATGACAACCTGAGCCTTTATTCCTGCAGGGAGATTCCATGGGATGATATCCGGGGGGCTGAGATCGTTCGGGTGTTGAAGACGGATGTGCTTATTGTCCATATCCATGAAAAGGATAAATACCTGGCAAGACAAAAGCCGATTGCCCGGATAGTTCTGAAGAAGTTCGTACGGAAATGGAATACGCCGGTGGTGATCTCTGCTAAACGCATTGATTATGATCTGCGTGAGCTGAAGGGGGTGATCGAGGGGAGTATAAGATAATTACTTTTTTATTGGCTTGGGCGATGTGGAGTTCAGGCCGTCTATATGTTCGAAAAGATTGGGATCGATATGGTTCCACAACGGGTCCAAAATAAAATCAATTCCTTCGCGTCTTGCCAGTTTGGAAGCTGGAACAAAATCTTCGTCTCCGGAAATTAAAATGATTTGATTTACCTGCTTTTTTAAGGATAATGAAGCGATGTCTATTCCGATCTTCATATCAATGCCTTTTTGTCTCATTTCATAAAATACATCGTTATCTTGTATATCACTGATAGCAATTTGTCCTTTCAGCAAAGCCTTGACTTTTGAAGGATATATCTGCCAAGCCCCGGTATCTTTTATACGTCCCAGGCGGAGAGCCACTTTTCTTTTTTTCTTACGTTCTTCAAATAATTCAAGACGCAATCTAAAAAGGTTCGTTTTACTGAAGTCTATCGCATTTCCTGAAACAGGGTTGTGTACTCTTTTGTCAAGGGGAGAGCAATCATAGTAAAAAATTCTGTACAGATCATGCCTGGTTGAAACATGTTTCATAGCCGCTCTGCAAATATTCTTTGCTATGGTTTCAGCGCTATGGGCTGCAGCACCAGTATAAAGATCGTAATATCTCTTTAAGAAAAATCCACCGTCGATAAGGACAGCTACAGTTGGTTTCATAAAAAAAGCCTTTGGGTTCGCTTCTCGCTATCGTTTGAGAGGGAAATGCCAAAGGCGCTATGAGCTGTAAAGGTAGAGGGTTTTTTAGTCCGGAAAAAATAAAAATAAATTGCCTGCAGTTAAAGTGCAGTTTCAGCGGGTCAGTGCCGGGGAGAAAAAATCAAATTTGACTTATTTTTAGGCTTATATGATCAAAGCGCAACCGCAGGATAGACCATTGGTGACAAACATGCTCGTCCAATCTTTTGACGACAATAAAAGCGTCAACTATATTATTCCCCAGGACCGTCACCGGACCAGGAGGATACGCCGGCTGATGGAATATTCCTTTGACTATTGCCGGCTTTTTGGAGAGGTTTATTTATCCGACGATAAGCAGGGTTGTGCGCTCATCGTATATCCTCTCAAGGCAAGGGTGACATTGAGGTCTATTTTACTAGACCTGCGGTTGATCCTGCGATGTGTGGGAGTCGCCCGTCTCCGGAAAGTACTGCAAAGGGAAGCGATCATCAAAAAGCTTCATCCGCGGGAACCCTTTTGTTATTTGTGGTTTATCGGTGTGGCTCCGGCGGTACAGCAGAAAGGTATCGGCAGCACTTTGCTACGGGAGCTGCTGGACCAGTGTGACCAGGCGGGGCTACCGGTGTACCTGGAAACCTCGGTGGAAAGGAATGTGCCCTGGTATGAGCGGATGGGTTTTACGGTGTATGATAATTTGGA
>DASZVM010000901.1:0-2587 GCA_035547295.1 Puia sp.
TGCTGCAGCTGAGCGCCGCGGAGCTGCCGGCCAACTGGGCCCAATGGTGGTGGTGGCGATTCAACGGCCCTGCCCGCGTGGCGGCCTCGTTTGGGGGTGCAGGCATCTTTTGCGTGGTGGTGCTGGGACCGCAGCTGCTGGCATTCCTGGGAGTGACATGGGCTGATGGGCTCATCCTGCCCTGGTATTGGTCCACCCTGCTCGTGATGGCCCTGACCACCGTGCTGTGGGTGACCATGGCATTGCTGACCAAACCTGATCCCGACAAGATGTTGGGCGATTTCTATGAGCGGGTGCGACCGTTGGGATGGTGGGGGCGTTATGGCCGTGAGAAAGGGAAGACGGGTAATGTCAAGCCGATATTCAAGGGATTAGGTATTGCCCTTGTTGGGTTTGCTGCGACAAGCCTCCTGATACAGGCATTGACGGAGATGTGGTTTGGACGGTATGGGAGAGGAGGAATAGAGATCGTGGTTTGTTTAATGTTGTTTATCGTATTCAGGAAGACTTCACGGTCCTTTCTCAATTTTTTAGAGCAAAGAACAAATTGAAAATAAATATTTATGAGAGCAAAAAGTCAAGTAAGGTCGAAAGAAGAGCATGTACTGTATCTGGGCGACTGGGTATTCCATGTTGGGCCTACCTTTATCGAAACGCCGTTTGGTACGGAAACAAAGGATGCCGATCTGCATTTCTATGGGGAGCGGCTGACAGAGGCTTTGGAGCACCAGGCGGATGTAACACCCCTCGCCAACTGGGAGCTGTACCGCCTGGAGCCGGGCAAGCTGGAAGAATACCTGGAGCAATCCGCGTGTCTTATCATCAGCGACGTGGAGGCAAAATGCTTTCATTTATATCCCACCTTTTTTGACAGGGCCAGACGCGAGAGGCGTATCGTCACTTTCCCTGACAGGCTGGATGTCATCAAGGACTGGATCCATGACGGCGGAGGGATGATGATGCTGGGAGGCTGGCTGTCTTTCAGCGGCGTACAGGGTAAATCAGGATGGGGCAGGAGCAGGCTTCATGACGTATTACCTGTGGAATGTCTGCAAGTGGAAGACCTGGTGGAATCCTCTGCCGGATTTACCGCTGAAGTGGTTGTGCCGGATCATCCAGTTGTAAAAGGACTTCCCTGGCATACTTTCCCGCCCATCTTTGGATATAATGAGGTAGGAGGCAAGCCGGAAGGCGAAGTGCTGGTACGTGTAAAGGAAACGGGCCATCCATTGGTGGTAACCGGCGAATATGGTAAGGGCAGGCTGTTAACTTATATGTCCGACCCCGCACCGCACTGGGGCATCAACTTTGAATTATGGGAAGCATATGATGCTTTCTGGCAACAATCTTACAACTGGGTAAAAAAGAAAATATAAGTGATGCGTTCCTCTTCATTATCGGCGGGAGCGTTCGTAGCGGATATCACACCGCCGCTGGCTGTCGGTCTGCTTACTTCATCGGTGAAAGGAGAGTATGGGGCTTTTGAGTCCGTGAGGCTTCCCTTAAAGGCCAGAGTGCTGGTGTTAAGATCAGGTCATCTGACCGTGGCGATCGTCTCACTGGACCTGCTGGCGCTGAACGATACTTCCGTCGGCGGGTGGCAGAACTTCAAAAAGGGCATGTCGGATACGATCCCTCCCGACAGGATCATCCTCACTTGTACGCATACGCATAGCGCCCCGGAATCCGTTGCGTTGTCGGGTCTGTATCTCACCGAAGCCTACCGGGCATGGCTGACGGAAGTACAGGCGCGTATCAGGATCGCCATCGATGAGGCCCTGGAAAACGTACGACCCTGCCGGCTGACATTTGCCACTGCAATATTGAACGGATTTTCCTTACAGCGAAGGATACCTGTAGCCGAGGGCATTATCATGTCCGACTCCATCCAGCCAATCTCCCAAGAGCTGATGAACAGAGAGCCTGTGGACAGGAGGGTGCATACCCTGCGGCTAAAAGGGCCTGGAGGGGAAGGTATCGCTACCCTGGTGCAAGCCATCTGTCATCCCGTGCATGAGATGTGTCTGCCCCATATATCTTCCGAGTTCCCCGGTGAGATGTGCCTGGAGCTGGAGAGATCGCCGGACAACGGGGTGCCTTTATTTCTGAATGGCGCGGCGGGAGATACCAACCCTCCTACGGTGTCCCTGGGGCCGGCTTATGCGCATAAGCATGGACAGGCCCTGGCCCGGATAGCAGAGATACAGGATGGTGATGTGGCGGTTGAAGCGGGTATTTTCAAGTTTGCGCATAGAGAGATCCAGCTATCGACGAGGAAGGAAGCGGGAGTTGCCAACGAATTTGACGCATTGGCGAGGCTTAGCGCTATCCGTATAGGTCCGGTGGCTGTTTTGTTCCTGCCGGGCGAGCCATTTGTAGAGACAGCGCTGGCCATAGAAAGATCATCTCCTTTCGAGCATACCATCATCGTGGGTTTTTCCGAGAACAACATCGGGTATATTCCCACCGACGCCGCTTTTGACCAGGGAGGGTATGAGGTCGGTCCAGGCAAATGGTCTTTTTTGAAAAAAGGCGCGGATGAGGCCATTCACACCGGCGCATTAAAACTTTTGGAGGAGCTTTTATG
>DASZVM010000902.1:0-2701 GCA_035547295.1 Puia sp.
TGTACCCCGGGAAACACCAGCTCGTGATCAATAATGAGGAAGACGTATATATCGTAAATTTTCGGCTCCGGCTGGAACGCTATTCCGCAACAACCGCTGTCCCTGCGGCGAACCCTAACCTGCAACATTATGAACTCGCAGAATAACCCCCCCATCAAATGCCTGATAGCGGACGACGAGCCTCCGGCCAGGGACATCCTCCGCCGCTACATAGGGGAGATGCCCATGCTGCAACTGACGGGTGAATGCGCGAATGCGATGGAAGTATTGAGCTTTCTTCAGCAGCATCCTGTCGACCTGCTGTTCCTGGATATCCGTATGCCGCAGCTGAAGGGTACGGAGCTGATGAAGATATTGAAGAACCCTCCCCGGGTGATCTTTACCACGGCCCATGCGGATTATGCGCTGGAAGGATATGAATTGGATATTGTGGATTATCTGCTGAAACCGATACAGTTCGACAGATTTGTAAAGGCTGTGAGTAAAGCTTTCCAGTATGCGTTGCCGGTGACATTGCCGGCGAGTGAACCCGCACCGCCGGCCGCCGGGAGGGATTCTTTTGTCTATTTCCGGATGGACCGTAAGATGGTGAAGGTCCTGCTGACGGACATTATGTATGTGGAGAGCATGAAGGACTATGTAAAAGTGCATACCTGCAATGGGGTTATCATCACCAAGCAGTCCATATCTTCCGTGGAGGCCATGCTGCCGGAGGAGGGCTTTATACGCACGCACCGGTCGTTCATTGTAAGCATCGGGAAGATCAGATCGTATACGCATGAGATAATAGAGGTTGAAAAGGCTGAGATACCGATCGGGAAGCTTTTTCGGAATGGGGTGAGGAAGGTGCTGGGGTAATATCATGGCACCTTATAGGTCTTTGTAATCCCCAGCTTTTTCAGCTTGGCATGCAACGTCCCTGGCGACAGCCTGAGTATTTCCGCAGCTCCGCCATTGCCTGTGATCCTGAAATTACATTGTCGCAGCACTTCCAGGATATGGGCCCGTTCCATCTCTCCCAGTGTTTTTGGAGGCACGGTACTTGTGTGGGCGGGTTCTTTTGAGGTTGTGTCCTGATCTTCCGGCAGCTCGATCTCATCGATGATATTACCTGTGGCAAGCAGTATGCTCCTTTCTATCAAATGCTGCAATTCCCGGACATTACCCGGCCAGCTGTAATCCATCAGTTTCGTCATCACGCCGGTGCTGATGGACGATATGTTCCTGCCTGTCCGGGAGGAGTAGTATTCCAGGAAATGGGATATCAGCAGCGGGATGTCTTCTTTTCTTTCGCGCAGAGGGGGCAGTGAGATAGGGAATACCAGCAGACGGTAGTAGAGGTCGAGACGGAATCTCCCTTCGCCCACTTCTTTTTCCAGGTGACGGCTGGTGGCGGCGATGATGCGGACGTCTATTTTTATGCTCGTGTTGCTGCCGATGCGTTGTATCTCTTTTTCCTGTAGTACTCTTAATAATTTGGCCTGCATATCGAGGGGCATTTCGCCGACCTCGTCCAGGAGGATCGTCCCGCCGGCGGCCAGCTCGAATCTACCGGGTTTTCTATCCAGGGCGCCTGTAAATGCGCCTTTCTCGTAGCCAAAGAGCTCGGCTTCCATAAGACCCGGGGGAATGGCGGCGCAGTTGATCTTTATAAAAGGTTTGGCGCTGCGGCTGGAAGCCTTGAATATGGCATTGGCTACGCCTTCCTTGCCCGTCCCGCTTTCTCCCAACAATAGGACAGAGGTATCATAGGGGGCTACCTGCCGGATACGGCGAAATATGTGCAGCATGGGAGCGCTTTTACCGATGAGGCCTTCCGGGGCTCGGATAGAGGCTCTGCCTGACCGGGATAAGGATAAGGCCGGGTTTTCCTCCGGCGTGGGTGGGGCAGGGGAGGGGGCCATTCGTTTGTGATTCTCATACCGGTAGCGGGCGATATCCACGGCTACGAGGAGGTCTTTCTCCCGGAATGGTTTTACCACAAAGCCATAGGGGTTAGTCGTTTTGGCCGCCTCCAGCACGGGTTGATCGGAATTGGCGGAGACATATATAAAAGGGATGCCCTCTTTGTACAGCCAGGTGGCAAGGTCGATACCCGTCAGGGCGCCTTTTAGAAAAATATCCACCAGCACCAGCGTGGGTCTCGATCCATCGATGGAAGAAAGGGCCTTTTCTGCGGTGCGGACTACACCGGACACTTTATATCCTGCCCGCTCCAGGGTAGAGCGGATATCCCTGGCAACGATGAGCTCGTCTTCGACAATTAGTATCTTTTCCATGGGGAGTGGGGATAAAGATAAGCAAGAATGCGAGGGTTGATATGGACAGCGAGTATTTGTACAACAAATACCCTCAGAATGGCATTGACTGAAGGGGTGAAGTATATTCTTGGAAACGAAGGAGAAATAACGTTTTGATATACAATATTTTATTTGTAAATTGATATGTTTGGGGACGATGGAAATCTAATCCATTATCTTTGAACTTATATTCATGGAATTCAATACCCGATCAATATGAACACTTCAACTATAAGAGATAGATTATACGACTATATAAGAGTGGCTGATGATAAGAAGATCAAGGCCATTTACATGATGTTGGAAGATGATATTGCCGAAGAAGCAGAATGGTGGAATAGTCAGGGTTTTGTGTCCGAATTAGAAAAGGAGTATAATGCATGGGATTCAGGAAAAGAAAA
>DASZVM010000903.1:0-3900 GCA_035547295.1 Puia sp.
CAGCCGGCGGAAGCACTTCCCTGGAATGGGCTCCGAAATTTGCCGCGGCAGGTATTACGGTCATCGATAATTCCTCCGCCTGGAGAATGGATCCCACCAAAAAGCTGGTAGTGCCCGAATTAAATGCGGATGCGCTCACAAGAGAAGATAAGATCATCGCTAACCCCAACTGTTCTACCATCCAGATGGTGGTGGCGCTCAACCCTCTTCATAAAAGGTACAAGGCAAAAAGGATCGTGGTATCTACATACCAGAGCGTTACGGGCACCGGCGTAAAGGCGGTGAACCAGCTGATGAATGAAAGAAAAGGCGTCCAGGGTGAAATGGCCTATAAATATCCCATCGACCTGAATGTCATCCCGCAGATAGATGTATTCCTCGACAATGGCTATACGAAGGAAGAGATGAAGATGGTCAATGAGACAAAGAAGATCATGCGCGACGATTCCATCCGGGTTACAGCTACGACAGTACGTATCCCCGTGGTAGGTGGTCACAGCGAGGCTGTCAACGTGGAATTTGAAAATGATTTCGATCTGGCCGAAGTAAGAAAGATCCTGTCGGGTGCTCCCGGCGTGGTATTGGTGGACGACCCTTCCACACAGCAATATCCCATGCCAAAAGATGCGCATGACAAGGACGAAGTGTTTGTCGGCCGGTTGAGAAGGGACGAGACCCAGCCAAATACCCTGAACATGTGGGTGGTGAGCGACAACCTGCGGAAAGGGGCTGCTACCAATGCAGTGCAGATCGCGGAATATCTGGTCAAACAAGGACTCATATAAAAAGGGGCGTAAGCCCCTTTTTTATTTAATATCAATCCATGCTCCGATTGAGGAAGTCGATAAACTCCTTCATCGCGGCAAATGTCTTCAATACTTCTTTTAACAGGGTCCTGGATTGCAGGTCGGCATCAGAGAGATCGCGCGTGACGATAAAACATTTCATCTTGAGGAATTCAATGGCAGGGTTCTCTTCATCATAACCCTTGGGCGGTCTGGATAACACCTCTATCCCTTCAACTCCATTTGAAAAGAGCTTCTTGAAATTACGATCTCCGATGATCTTCTTCCACTCATCGAAACTATAGTCTATCTCCTGCCGGACCTTGGCGAGGTGCGGAGGCATGGGCATCCATAGACCACCGCCGGCCATGCTCTGGCCGCCCGGCTCGCAATGAAAATAATACCCTGCCGTAGGGACTTTCTTACCGCCTTTGTTAAAGGAGGCGCCCATGTTCGTCTTATAGGGTGTCTTGTCCTTGGAGAACCTCACATCCCTGTAAATACGGAAGACACAGTCTTTTGGTTGTAACGAAGCTATATCCGGGTCGATCTTTCCCAGCCCATCGATCACCTGCTGTACAAATTGATCCATATCCTCTTTGGCGCTCAGGTAAACCGTTTTATTCTTCTCGAACCAGGACTTGTTGTTATTCTTCTTAAGGTCTTTTAGGAACTTGATCGTAGTGGGCTGCAACATATTTTTTTCTTCTGTCTGACTGCTATCTGATCCTCCCCCAGTTTTCTCCACTCTTGATGCGATACATGGTCATCTCGCTGACATTGTATTTCTCTGCCAGCTTCTTGATAGTAAGCTGCCGGTTTTTACTGGAAAGGGTTTTCTTGATGGTCTTCACCTGTGAAGCCGTCAGCTTCAATCCTACAGTACGATTGGCCTGTACTTTCTTGTAAGCGATCTTGGCAGGACTCTTCTGTTGGTGATCGATCATCTCTTCCAGAGTAGCCCATTTCAGATTTTTGGCAGCATTGTCCAGCTTGTTGTGATTCACATGGATCACATACTTATTCTTCGGAGAGGCTTTTGGCAGGAACAGACGCGCGATCTCCCGGTGGATATACAGCGTGCCATTATTCCCCGGCCTGTGAAGATTAAGGGTTTTGTAGCCCGTTGTAAGGCTGCCGTTCAACAATTTGCCATCGTTCAGCACGTCTTCAGAATAACTGGCAACGCGCCCCAGCGATGAGAGAGCATATTTTTTTCGGAGTTGTTTCCAGCCGGGAAACTGCAAAGGTTTCCACGCTTCGCCGGTTAGTTTTCTAATCATGCCTACAATTTTCTTAAAGTTACGGAAAAGATTTTCGATTTACCAGTAACGTAAGAAAATATTCTTATATGTTAACAAGCTTGATAAACTCGTCTTCTGTGAGTATTCTGATGGACGGTATCTTTTTGGCCTTTTCCAATTTGCTGCCCGCATCTTCGCCTACGATCAGGTAGTTCAGCTTGCTGCTAACGCCGCTGAGCAGCTTGCCTCCGTTCTTCTCCACCATCTCTTCAGCATCGGACCGCTTCAGCCGGTTTAGGGTACCCGTGAATAAGAACGTTTGCCCATTCAGGTTGCCTCCGGCCGCCGGCGTGCCCTTCTGGCTTTTCAGGTTCAATCCCAGGGATTCAAGCCTGTCAAGGAGGGCCCGGTTATCCTTATTATGGAAGAACTGGTACACGCTGCCGGCTACCTTGGGACCGATATCCTCCAGGTTTTGAAGGTCCTCCAGGGAAAACTCCGTAAAGTCGGTGAGATGGCCCACCGCAGCGGCCAGGGTCTTGGCTGTAGTCTCCCCGACATAACGGATACCCAATCCGAAGATCAGCCGGTGCAGCGGCTGCTTTTTGGAATGTTCAATAGCCGTCTGCAGATTGCCGATGCTTTTCTCCCCATAACCTTCCAATTCCCTTATTTTATCGTACGGCAGGTGATAGATCCCCGGGATATCCTTTAAAAAACCCAATTCAAAGAATTTACGGACATTGGCATCCCCAAAGCTGCGGATATCCATAGCATCCTTGCTGGCAAAATGGATGATCCGTTCCACCACCTGCGCGGGACAATCGATGTTGACACAACGCCAGACAGCCTCACCCTCCGGCTTCACAAGCTTTGATTTACAGACGGGACAATGCGTAGGGAACGTGATGTCCGTTTCTTTACCCGTGCGCACATCCGTCAGCGATTTTACGATATACGGGATCACATCCCCCGCGCGCTCTACCAGCACCTGGTCCCCGATCTTCAGGTCCTTTTCCCTGACTACCTCCTCGTTGAAGAGCGAAACGGAGCTGACAGTCACACCGCTCAGGGGAACAGGGTCGATCTTGGCCACAGGGGTAATGCTGCCGGTACGGCCTACCTGGAATTCCACCTTCCGAAGGGTGCTGGTAGCCTGACGCGCCTTGAATTTAAAAGCAATAGCCCAGCGTGGATGATGGGTGGTCATACCCATCCTATCCTGCAATACGATGGAATTTACCTTGATCACCATGCCATCTATCTCATAAGGCAGATCATCCCGCCCATTTTCAAATTCATGACAATAGTCCAGCACAGCCTTGATACCCTTCACGACCCTTTTTTCCTTCTGCGGGCTTCTAAAACCAAGGTCCCACAACATCTGAAGACAGCCGCTATGCGTCTTCAGGGCCGGATGCACAGGCATGTCCCTGGGTTTCACCTCCCCTACGTCCTCACCCTCCGGATTGGTCAAATGCCCGTCCGTCATCTGCCATCCCTCCAGCGTGGTGAAATAGCTGACATGGTATAAAAAAGCCTCGAGATTACGACGGCTTACCTCCTTGGGGTCCTTGATACGAAGAGACCCTGCCGCGGCATTACGGGGGTTGGCCAGGGGGGCAAGGTTTTGTTCCGCCAGCTGGTCATTATATTTTTTAAAATTATCCTTATTCATCAGCACCTCCCCCCGTATCTCCACCACCTGGAGGCCATACCTGGAAAAATTCGCTTTCAACGGCACGCTCCGGATCTGCCGGATATTGGTGGTGATCTCATCCCCTTCCACACCATCGCCACGGGTCACCCCTCTCAGCAGCAGGTCATTTTCATAAGTAAGAGAGATACTGGCCCCGTCGAATTTAGGCTCC
>DASZVM010000904.1:0-2862 GCA_035547295.1 Puia sp.
GGCCGAGCCAAAACAGATCAGGTCGTTGCCCGCCCCCAGACTAAGCACGGGCGCAGCCGCATTGAACAATGGCCGGGCCGCATACATCAGCGTTCGGGCTTTGATGGCCAGCGCCACGCCCTTTGTCAGCCTGCCGGTGAATTGCTGCGGCCAGCTGTCGGGTAAAAGCCCTGCCGCCCTGTCGCATAGACTGATGATCGTATCTTCCACTTCCTGCAACGGCGCACGCGGTGTCAACAGGCTGTCCGAAGATTTGAGGCTCCTGGAAACCAGCGGTACTCCCCCATAGCGTATAAACATGCCCATATAACGATAGGCCACCAGCCCCAGCATCTCCCCCTTCACATTGTTCTTTGTCGCCTGGTCCATATCCTTTACATTGTCTATATTCTCATAGACCAGGTACGCCTGTCTGATATAGGAATAGTTGCCGGAAAAATCGTCATCCGACTGGCCATTGGCGTTCAGTCCGGTGTTGACGATCTTATATGTCATATGCCAGTTGTAGCCCCAGCTGAATTCACCCGACAGCGCCGCTATCGTGCCGTGATCCAGCCCGCTGTAAGGCAGACCTTGTACGAGACAGCTGTTGTAAACCGCTGCAATGGCGGCATTGGCATTGACAGTCGTCGAAAAGGTCGTTTCGATGGTCGTGGTGCCGGTGGTCGACGGTATCTGGAGAAAGGTCTTCTCACAGGCGCTCAACCCCGCCGCGACACTTATGTATAATGTCCACAAAGCGTATTTCTTCATAATAAATATTTTCACCTTTAGAGAATTAGAATTGAACAGTCGCTCCAAAATTGATCACTCTTGTTATGGGATAGATATAGGGTGTATTCTGATCCTGCGTTTGGGGGTCGATACCCTTGCTCTTCAGATCGGCGCCCCAGGTGAGCAGGTTGTTCCCATTGACATACAATCGAACGGAATTTACCCCGCCCCTCCGCAACAGCTCTATCTTCGGCAGCGTATAAGCGATCTCCAGGTTGGAAAGTCTCTTAAAATTGTTCGACACGAGCCAAAAATCACTGGTAAGGAAATTGTTGCTCGTCGGCGCCGCACCGATCTGGGACCTCGGATACGTGATCTTTACACCTTTTGCCGCCTTGTCCGCCGTCCACATGCCGTCATATTCCCATTGCATGACGTTGCCCGCATTCTTATAGAAGGGGATCGTCAACCCCGCCGGCAGATAATAGGACCCGCGGGCCGAACCCGTAAATACCGCATTGATCTCAAAACCTTTATAGGACACCCCGAATTTGAGATTGAAATAATACTGCGGGATATTTGAAAAGCCCATGGGCACCTGGTCCTTGTTGTCGATGATCCCATCGCCGTTGATGTCCTTATAGCGTATATCGCCCAGCGTGGCAATATTGTTGGTGAAGCTGTTGTAGGGCCTGTTATTTAGCTCCTTGGCGTCGTTAAAGAACCCGTCGCTGATCAGTCCGAAATACTGCCCTATCGCCTGGCCGGTGTGGTTCATCCAGACATAGGGGTTCGGGTTCTCCGCCTGGTACAGAATCTTGTTCTTTGCATAACTGATATTCCCATTGATATAGTAGTCTACTCTTCCAACCTTGTCGGTCCAGCCCAGGGATACCTCATACCCGTGATTCGTGGTACGGCCTACATTCGCAGGAGGCACCGATGTCACCGGCACACCGAATATCGCGGGAATGGTTTGTATCGCTGTTAGAATATTATCCCTGTCCTCCTTGAAAAGGTCCACGGTCAAAGACAGCCTTTCCCTTAAGAACCGCGCATCCAACCCTATATTCGTCTTCTTTGCCTTTTCCCAGGTGACATCCGGGTTGCCGATGGTTCCTTCCGTAGTCCCCGAATAATAGGGGTTCACTACCGAGCCATTGCTGTTGCCCCAATAATATCCTGACTGCCCCGTGTTGAACGTGCTGGGCAGATAAAGATAACGGCGGGTTACGCCATTCACCACCAGCTGATCGTTACCCACCTCGCCATAAGATCCCCTTATTTTTAAGTAGGTGAGCCAGTCATTCTTACCCATGAATTCCTCATTCGTCACGATCCATCCCAAAGAATAAGCAGGGAAATATCCAAAGCGATGACCCTTTGCAAATTGTTCCGTACCGTTATAGCCCAGGTTCATCTCCGCAAGGTATCTCTCCCGGTAGTTGTATTTCAGCCTGCCTACGAATCCCATCAGACCCGAAGGCGTATTGTAGGCGTCGGTGCTCATGCTGTACTGCTGTGCAGTGGCAAGCAGGAGAGCGCCCACATTGTGCGGACCAAAGCTCCTGTCGTAATTCAGACCTCCTTCATAATACATCTTGTACCACGAGGAATTATGTCCGGGATTGGTATTAAACGTGTTCGCCCCGGCAGCGCCGCCAAAAAAGTCAAGGATATTGGGATTGGAAGAATCCCGTCGTACGGAATACACCGGAATGGAAGGAAAATAGCTGACGGACTTCACATATGATCCCTGGTAGTTCGAGCTGATATGTACCGAAAGCCCCTTTGTGATCTTATGCAGATCGTACCTGGCCGTGATGGTGCTGCTCAGCAGGGTATTGTATAGCTTTTCATTCCCGCTGGTGAGCAGGTTGTAGATGGCGTTTTGGTTCCCGATGCTGGCGCCCATCTTTAGACCGAGGGGATTGGCATATGTTCCCGGAGAGCCTTCGTAGGCATTCACCAGCCTGCCGTCGATCAGGCCAGGGGAATAGAACGGGTTGGCGTCGAAAATGTACTGCATGATCGCTTTGTAACGGCCGCCGAGATCATAGGGTCCCGCCGCCGCAGCGCCCGGACCGGACGTGTTGCCGAATTCACCCGAAAGGTTCACGGACACCTGGAGGTCGTTGGTGACATTGA
>DASZVM010000905.1:0-10306 GCA_035547295.1 Puia sp.
ATACCACCGCTTCGACGCCAGCATCTTCCTGCAAGGCGTCAGCGGGGTGAAACTCTTTCACGCCTTCAAAGAATCCACCCTCAACGGCTCGGAACAGGGATACAACCGCTGGGACAAGATCCTGAACGCATGGAGTCCCGAAAATCCCCACTCCAATATTCCTATCATTTCCGCCAACGACCCTAACAAGAACTTCTCCACCCCTTCCGACTGGTACCTGGAAGATGGCAGCTACCTGCGGGTGAAAAGCATCGTGATAGGATATAACTTTCCCCGCTTCCTAAAGAACACAATCCTGCGCGTGTACCTCAGCGGGGACAACCTGATCACGATCACCAATTACAGCGGCATGGACCCCGAAGTAGGCGGCATCGGCTTCGACGGCGGTCAGTTCCCTGTTTCCAGGGTGTATGCAGCAGGCGTAAAACTTACTTTCTAATTCCCGAAAACAAAATATTATGAAACGCACTATAACGAACGCTTTTCTCCTGGCATCTTTACTGGGCCTCGGCTCCTGTAAGAAAGACTGGGTTGATACCAAACCGAAAGGCGCCCCCTCCCTGGCCTATCAGTGGGACGGAGAGAACAGCGTCATCAAAGCGATAGCTGCCCTGTATCTGCCAATGAAGGATGAGCCTACCTGGGGCCGTGACCTCTTCTGGATGCAGGATGCCAGCGACGACCTCATCGTAGGACGCGCCAAGGCGGATGGCGAGAACATCAAGAACTTTATCTGTACAGGCCGCGAAGGCTATATGACCGCCGGATGGGGTGAGCTTTACGGCATGATCTACAAAGCCAACGAAGCCATCATCGGTTTGCAGACCGCCACCAATGTTTCCGATGCCATAAAGAACCGCAGCCTGGGTGAAGCCTACTTTATCCGCGGGTTCGCCCATTTCTGGATCGCTTACCTCTGGGGCCATAAGGACCAGGGCGTTCCATACATAGGTGCGGAAGACCCCCAATACGGCAAGATCATCGCCCCCCAGCTGAAATCCGTGACGGACAATTATGCCATCATCGCCGGCGACCTGCAAAAAGCAGCCGATCTGCTCCCCGACTTCACCACCTACGCCGACGCCGACAAGGGACGTGCGCATAAAGCAGCTGCGCTGGGCTACCTCGTAAAGACCTATGCTTACTGGGCACAGTACGACCCCGGCAAATGGGCGCTGATACCCGATCTTTGCGACAGGATCAAGAATGAATGCGGCCGCGCGCTGATCACAGGTCAGGCCACCCCCGCGGACAATTACAAGGCCGTTTTCAAGATCGCCAACAACTGGAGCTCCGAATACATCTGGTCCGTGAACTCCAACACCCAGGGCGGCTCCGAATTCATGGGGGTCGTATTGGAAAATACAGGTTGGGGCATATACAACGGCTGGGGCTACTTCCAGCCCACCGAAGAGCTCTACGATGAATACGAACCAAACGATCCGAGAAGAGAGGCCACCATCCTGAAGTTCAACGATGAGTTCACCTACTTTGGCGAGAGCCGGAAATATTATTCCACCAACAGTCTGTCCGGGTTCCAGATCAATAAATACATGGAACCTTATTCCTACGGAGATAACGCCATCGCCAGCACCAATACAAAGATCAATCAGAATGGGGATTATCCGACGACAGCCCTCAATCTGCCGCTGATGCGCTACGCCGAGATCCTTCTGTTCAAAGCGGAAGCCCTGATACAGCAAGGCAAAAACGGCGACGCCGCCGCCCCCCTGAATGAAGTACGGGCAAGGGTCGGACTGACGCCCATCGCAAACCCCACCATGGCCGACCTGAAACACGAACGCCGCTGCGAACTGGCCTGCGAATGGACAGATCGTTTAGCCGATCTGAAAAGATGGGGCGACTTCGCCACCATCAACGCACCCCTCCACGGCCGTATACACACCAGCAAGACAGACCCGGCATCACCCTACACCATCGAGCAGGTGTGGCCGGCCCGTCACTTCGACCCGGCAAAACACATGGCATGGCCCATCAACCCCGACGAGATCCTCCGCAGCGGCGGCATATATAAACAGACGCCCGGCTGGTAAATAATAAAAAAGCCCCCGCGGGGGCTTTTTTTATACTTTCAGCTCCCCCACCATCTTCCCCGCATCATCCAGCATCTCCAGCTTCAACGCCTCCCCGTCAGCTTTCACCCGGATGATCGTTCGCTTCCCGTCCTTCGGACCACCGCCGATGACAATCGGATAATTATGCTTCCCTTTCTCCGCCGGATGGATCCCATACACATGCGTATGACCCGAGATCATCAGATCGATGCCCGCATCATTAAGGATATCGCCCCAGACCTCCCTGCAATGAACCGTCCCATGCCATTCTCCCGCATTATATAACGGGATATGACTAAATACCACCTTGTACTTCGCTTTTCTGAACGCCTTCTTCTTCACCTCCTCCTTCAGCCACCCGGCCTGCATCCTCCGGTAGCGGTCAAAATCCACCAGCCCATAATACTCCGGACTGTCATCCGGCTTATCCTCACCCGAATCCAGCACGATGGCATACATGGGTCCCCATTGAAAAGAAAAAAAGAACCGCGGGTCCCCGCTGTTGAAATAATCCGGCAAGTGCCGGGCAAACTTCCCCCGCACTTCATGGTTGCCACGGGAAAAAAAGAAGGGAGTCCTCGCCGGCATCCCGCCCAGCGGCCGCAAAAGATGCTCCACCAGCTGATCTTCATCCGTCTGGAAATTGAACATATCCCCGTTGAGAAAGACAAAGTCCCTTTCTTCTTCCCCTTTGTATTGCATCAGCAGGGGGAAAGACTCCGGCCGGTCATGGATATCGTTAAAGACCAGGAAGGACACCTGCCCGGCTTCCACATCCGACGTGCTGAACGTATGCGTCTCACCCTCGAACATATTGCCATAGGTGACCTTGTACGGCTGGAAATCGTCGATATTCCTGGAGCAGATACGATAAAAATATTTCTTCCCCGGTTCCAGCCCGCTCAGCGTAATGGCATGCACCGTATTATACGCCTGCACCAGCCCCTCTGTATAAGCCTCCGCTTTCTTGTCCAGCTTATCCCCGGTCTCCCCATACATCACCCAGCTGATACAGGGCGTCTGCGTAAGCCATCGCACCGTAATACTTTCGGGTCCGGGGAATTGAAGGTACGGTCCTGCTTTTAGAATAGTCTGGCCTTCTGTCGTCCTCTTCGATGCAAAAGAGGGGGCGGGACCTAGTCCCGCCGCTCCAAGCATGGTCAAAGAGGTAATGAATTTTCTACGATCCTGTTGCATATGTTTATTACTTGGTATATCCATCGTTCTGTGTCAGCTTCGGGTTCAGGTCGATCTCCGACTGGGGAATAGGCCAAAGATACAGCGCATCCGTAAAATGCCATACATCCAGTTGGCCACCGGAAATGTTCTTGATGATCCGGCCGTCCATCAGCGACTTGGCTGTCTGCCAGCGACGGATATCGCTGTAGTAAGTACCTTCGAAAGCCAGCTCGATCCTGCGCTCGTGACGGATGATATCCCGCATCTCGCTTTGGGATTTGCCCGCGGCAATAGGCGGCATGCCTACACCCACCCTGTTCCGCACAGAGTCGATGGCCGCATATACGGACGCATCCGGCCCTACGGCCTCATTCTGCGCCTCCGCATACATCAGCAGCACATCGGCATACCGGAAGACGATAAAATTCAGCGGTGAATCACCCCAGTTGAATCCATCCACGGTCAGCACATGTTTACGGGGAAGATATCCCAGGTAAGCGCCGGCGCTGGACCCTACCTGCAGGTTGGCATAAGGGATCCCTTTCCACGATGCGCCCGGACGTACCAGCGTATAATCCATACGCGGATCACGGTTGTCATACGGATGCGCGGGATCATAGCCCGATGCAGGGTCGGTGATGGGCAGACCCGTCGTCTTCATATCATAAGCATCCACCAGGTCCTGGGTAGGGAATATCTGGTCCCACCCTTTGCTGAAGGAGCTGAGCGGCGCCATCAATCCATCCAGGGGGCTTCCTTCACCCAATCCGGGCGCGGCATACTGCACGTCGAAGATCACCTCCGAATTGTTCTCCGCAGCCACCGTGGTAAACATCTTTTCATAATCGGTATACAAGGTATACTTCCCCAGGTTCCTCACCTGCATCGCGGCAGCGGCAGCCTTATCATACTGCCTGGCCAGCAGGAATGCCCGGGTCTTTAATGTCAGGGCAGCGCCAAGGGTTGCACGACCGACATCAGCCGCGCCATAGCTGGCGGGAAGATACAGGGCTGCCGAATCACATTCATCCGTTACGAATTTTAATACGTCGGCCACAGGATCCCTGCCCGGCAGATCGGCGCCAAGCGCCAGCGTATGACGGATAATGGGCACGCCGCCATAATAATCCGCCAGGTTGTAATAAAAAAGCGCCCGCAGGAACCTCGCCTCCGCCAACAGACGGTTCTTCAGCGTACCATCCATGGTGATCGCCGGGATCTTTTCCTGCGCCAGGTTCGCCTTATAGATACCGTTATACAGCTGCTTCCATTTGTCCGCTACAGGCGTAGTGACAGTGGGCAGCAGGTTGCCCTCCGCAATAGCCGAATAACCATTTTTATAGCCGCTCCAGATCCACCCATTCGGCGTAATGCCTTCCGTTTCGGGCATAAAAGCATAGATCTGGTAATTATTCTGCATCTGGTCGTAGATCGCCGTGACGCCGGCCGTAGCGTCCGCATCCGATTTCCAGAAGTTTGCGTCGGACACCTTGTCCGAAGGGGTCGTGTTCAGAAAATTCTTGGTACAGCCCGTAACCCCGAAATATATGGAAACAACGATTAAAAACTTTTTCATAACTAAACTGAATAGAGGGTTTTAGAATGATGCATTTACGCCCAGCGACAGGATCCGGACATTGGGATTTTCTATCTGGTAATCGGTGGCGTTGCCCGTCTCGGGATCCAGGCCATTGTACTTGGTCCAGGTAAACGGATTCTGTGCATTGGCATATATCTGCAGCCCGCTGACAAAAGTGCGTTTGATCCATTTTGCCGGCAGCGTATAGGACAGCTGCAGGTTCTTCACCCGCAGGAAGGACGCATCCTGTACCCAGAAGGAAGACGCTTGCGTATTGTCCCCGTTATTATCCGTCGTAAGACGGGGGATATTGCTGTTCGGATTGTCCGTGGACCACGCATTCAGGAAATAGGAATTGATCTCCCTGCCGGCCCGTACAGCGCTGGTATACCAGAGGTTCTGATAAAAACGTTTTACCCCGCCGACACCCTGGAACAGGGCCGAAAGCATCACGCCCTTGTAACCCACTTCCGCGCTGAACCCATATGTATATTTGGGAATGACGCTGCCCAGGAAGGTCCGGTCATTGCCATCGATCAGGTTATCCTTCTTCAGGTCCATATACTTCAGATCGCCCGGCTTGTTGCTGCCCGAAAGCTTTTGCTTTGCCCACTTGTCGATATCATCCTGGCTCTTAAAGGTCCCTGCCGCTACATAGCCATACAAAGCATTGATGGGAAGACCTTGTTTGATGATGGAGTTGTTCCCGTTGCTCTGGATGACATTCGGGTTGCCCTGGAAATACAGCACTTTATTGTCGTTGTAGCTCAGGTTGCCGCCGATGGCATAATCGATGTCGCCCGCTTTGTCCCTGTAATTCAGCGAGATCTCCCATCCCCGGTTACGTACGATGCCGATGTTCTGATAAGGCGCCGTCAACCCGCCATACAGGGAGGACAACGGCAACGGCACCAGGATATCGCTGGTCTTCCGGTTATACCAATCGAACGTGAAGTCCAGCCGTTGTTTCAGCAAAGTGATATCCGCACCCACATCCGATGTGGTGGTAGACTCCCAGGTAATGTTCGGGTTGGACAACGCCGTGGGCGCCAGACCCGATGCCAGGGCATTGCCGAAAATATAGTTCAGCCCCGCGGAATACAGGTTCATATACTGGTAGTCCGTGATATTTTGGTTACCCAGCTTACCCCAGGAACCACGGATCTTGAACTCGTCCACGAACCACAGGTTCAACGCCTTGAAGAAATTTTCCTGGCTTACCCGCCAGGCCGCGGAGAAGGAAGGGAATGTCCCCCAGCGGTTGTCCGGCGCAAAACGGGAAGAGCCGTCATACCGCAGATTGCCTTCCAAAATATATTTTCCTTTGTAATCGTAGTTTACCCGGCCAAAATAGGAAGAGAGCGTGTTCCCGCCCGATGTTCCCGACACCAGCGGTTGTGACAATCCGGCGCTCAGCTCCCATGTATTATTGGACGGAAAGCCCTGAATGCTGCCCGTGTAACCTTGCTGCGTATACTTCTCCCGGCTGGTACCCGCCAGCAGGGTAAGATGATGCGCATCCCCGAAGGTATGGGTATAGTGCAACGTCGAATAAAACGTAAGATAGAGACTGTTGCTGCTCTTCTGTAAAAGCACGGAAGGCACGCCGGCATTGTTCACCGTAATAGTGTTCGTCTGGAAGTTCCACAGGTTCTGTATGGCGCCCGACAGCTTGTACTGCTTGGATTGATTGTTCATGATCTCCGCGCTGCCGTTGACATCCCAGGTCAGGTCCTTCAGGATACTCCATTGACCAAAAAGCTTCCCAAAGGAATACTGACCCGTCTGGGGGTAGAACCAGGTACGTTGGTATTGCAGGGGATTGATGGCATTGTTGCTTTCATCCACCGTATTCCGGCCCCCATACCTGAGCACTCCGTCCTTTATCATATAAGGCGTTTCGCCAGGCGTGGAATTGGAGCTGTAGTACAGCAGCGTTGTCACGTCATATGGCTCATCCACTTTGTTGTAATAAGCGGCCACATTGGCGCCCACCTTCACCTTTTCGCTGAGCTTATGGTCCAGGTTCAGACGCAGGCTGTATTTTTTTCCATGCGTCGTTTCCATGATCCCATGCTCACCCTGGTAATTCATCGAGAGATAAAAATTCGTCTTTTCGCTGCCGCTGCTGATGGAAAGGTTCTGATTGGTGATATTGCCCTGCTGGAAAATATAGTCCATCCAGTTCGTGTTGGGGAAGAGCGTCCTGTCCGTGGCATTCTTCCAGGCATCGATGGTCGCCGGTTTGAACAGGTCCGCATTACCTGGGTTATCCGACTTGTTGATCCTGTTTATCAGGTTCATATAAGTGACATAATCCGTCACGGGTTTAAAAAGGTGCGTAGCTTTTTCGATCCCCGCATAACCATTGTAATTGATCGTCGTTCTACCGCTCTTTCCCCTGCGGGTCGTCACCAGGATAACCCCATTGGCGGCACGGGACCCGTAGATGGAGGCAGAAGCCGCATCTTTCAATACCGTGATGTTGGCCACATCGTTCGGGTTGAGATTGTTCAGCGACCCCACAACCCCATCCACCAGCACCAGCGGATCGGAATTATTCAGGGTCCCTACGCCTCTTATACGAACCACGGCGCCGCCATGCCCCGGCTGACCCGTGGTCTGGGAAATATTGACGCCGGAAGCCGTGCCGGATAGCGCCTGCGAAACGTCCGTGATAGGCCGGTTCTGCAACTCCTGGTCATAGTTCACCGTGGCTACGGAGCCGGACAGGTTCACCTTTTTTTGCGTACCATAGCCCACGATCACCACTTCGTTCAGCTTGTTGACCTTTGTAGCCAGGGTCAGCGGAAGCTCTGTCCTTCCATTGAGCTTCGTTTCATAGGGCTCGATGCTTACCCCCGTAAATTCCAGTGTGGCATTCGCATCCACATCCGGCAGCGTAAACTCGCCGTTCTCGTTGGTGGAGACCATTTTCCTGCTATGCTTTACCGATACCGTGACACCCGCCAACGGCTCGCCCTTTTGGTTCAGCACCCGGCCGTGCACCGTAATAGGTGGGGGTGGAGGCGGCAGATCGGTCACGGGAAGAGCAGACACCGGCGGAGCCTGCCGCATACTGATCACAATGGTATTACCCTGGATAGAGTATATGAGAGGCTGTCCCTTCAGACACTCCTCCAGCGCATTTGCCAGCGGGACATTTTTAAGGTTGACATCCACCCGCCCGGACCCCGCGATGTCCTGGCTGTGATAAAAAAATACATAGCCCGTCTGCTGTTTGATCACGCTAAAGATCTTTTCCAGGCTCACGTTCCTCGCCTTATAGGTGACATTCTGCGAGATCCCTTTCGCATTCACCTGTAGAAGGGCCATCGTAAGTAAAAAAGGAGTTATCCTCATAGCAAGCCAGATTTGGCGTGTCATCCCGCAAAATGCCGGACGGCAATTTGGAATTTTCATACTTTTGTCAGTGTTTGGGTTTTACGATAATTAAGTCTTCGCCGATTTTATATTCGGGTAACCCAGACTTTATGGCCGTTCCGCCTGGTACGCGGAGCGGTTTTTTATGCCGGGTCACCTTATATACACTTTTGATCCCGATGCCGGTCATCCCCTCCGGCCCCCTCAAATCTCCTACGGTGTTATCACGATCCTTTTGTCCTCCTCGATCCTGAAATGCACCCTCGTCTGCTCAAGGACCTTCAGCACCTGCGCAAGCTTCAGGTCCCTTCCGATCTCCCCTTTGAAATCCCCCGTCGTCGGAGGAACGCCATTGTACTTTACATCCACATCATACCAGCGGGCCAGCTGCCGCATCACCGTCTGGATATCCGCATTGTCGAAATGGAAAAAGCCGTTCTTCCATGCCACCACATCATCCACATTTACTTCCGCCACCCCGATACCCTTCTTATTCTCTCCTATAGCCGCCTGCTGCCCCGGACGAAGCAGCACATTGTCAGCCCCATGGCTTATCCGTATCGCCCCCTCCAGCAACGTTGCCTTTTCCGCCGGCTCATCCTCATACGAATTGATATTGAAATGCGTACCCAGGACAGTAACCTCCTCCCGGCGCGTCTTTACCACAAAAGGCAGCTTGGCATCAGCCGCAACCTCGAAATATACCTCCCCCGTGATCTCCACCAGCCGGCGGCCTTCTCCGGCGGTAAAGCTCGTGGGATAATGAATGGAAGAAAAGGAATTGAGCCACACTTTCGTCCCGTCGGGAAGGATCATCCTGAACTGCTTTCCTCTTGCGGTAGATAAAGTATTATAAAGGACAGCATCGTTCATCCCCCGGTCCGGGTTTTTGCCGTCATCCTGGCGCGCTCCCTGCTCCTGGTACACCAGCTGGCCTCCCGCCTGTTTGACTACCCTCGTATTCCCCTGGCGGGACAACTCCCCATTCCCTGTACTGTCCAGGACGATCTCCGAGCCATCCGACAGCCGGAGCACAGCCCCGTTGACGCCCGGCGCTACATCATTCTTATAGGTCTTTACATTGACGGCCACCTGCGTATCCTTCCTTCTACCCACCAGGTACACACCCGCCGCCACTGCGATCACCGCAGCAGCAGCCGCAACCCGCCTCCATCTGCGCATGGGAACGCTGCGCTCCATCGCCCTTGCCCGCATGCGAACAGCCAGCAACATCTTCTCCCGTTGCGCTTCGTCGGTAAGACCCTCATGTCTTTCATCAAAACCCTGCTCACGGATCATCCGCTCATCCGGCAGGAGCCCATTCTCCCCCGCCAGCTGAAAAAATTCCTGCAGCTCGCTTTCGCTCAGCGAGTCACGCAGATATCCGTCAAATAGTTCATTAAATCTCGACATGATGGATCCGGTTTGGTGCCATTAAAGACGATAGACAGGACAGCATGTACCAGCGGAGAGAAAAAAATATTTATCGGCGAAGCCTCTCTGCCGTAACGATCAGCGCCAGCAGCGAGACAAGCTCCCGTGAATGGGCCTGGAGATAGGCCCGGATGGCGCCCAGCGCCTTATTGAGATGATTGCGGACAGTAAGCCTGGAAAGATTCATGGTAAAAGCGATCTCATCCAGGGGCATATCCTCATTCCGGCGAAGCCGGTAAATGGTCTGCTGCTGTGGCGGAAGCATGGCTACCGCCTTTTCTACCATCTCTCCCGACTCCTTGAAGATCAGCTGCTGCTCGGGCGTGAACGACACTTCCCTGAAGTATTGCATCAGCTGCTGCTGGTATTTCTTCTCCCGCAGATGCTTCCTTAAATAGTCGATGACATGATTGCGTGTGACGATAAAGAGATGATCCGGAAAGCTTTCTATTTCCCTGAGCTTTTCCCGTTTGAGCCATAGCTTCAGAAAGACCTCCTGTGCTACTTCCTCCGCGCTTTCGGCGGTCTTGGTGTAGAATATAGCAAACCCATAAGCGACATCTGAGTAACGTTCAAAGAGTTGCGTGAACGCCTTTTCATCGCCGTCAGCTATCCGGGATAACAGAGCCTTTTCTTCCAATGTCGAAAAACCTTC